>CAYNMO010000001.1:0-14920 GCA_964398155.1 uncultured Actinomycetota bacterium
GGAGAAATGATTTATCTCAGATAGAAGCAATATCAGATATTATAATGGCAAAAACAGAAAATAGTTTAAAAATTGCTGCAAATAACTTGTCAGGGGCATTAAGCAGTGAAATAAAAACAATAAGAAAAGAACTTTTAGATTTAATAATTAATATAGAAGCATCTATTGATTTTATTGAAGAAGATCTTGAGACACTCCCCTATGATGATATTTTAACAGTGACTAAAAATATATCCATCAGGCTTATTGAAATGATTAACAATGAAGTAAAGGGCGAGATTATAAAAAATGGTATTAAAATTGCCATTGTCGGAAAACCAAATGTCGGGAAATCCAGTTTATTAAATTTAATTGCAAAAAAAGAAAAAGCTATTGTAACCGCGATCCCCGGTACTACAAGGGACGCAATAGAGGAAATAATTTATTTAAATGGCATACCGGTAATATTAACTGATACCGCTGGTATAAGAGAATCAAAAAATGTAATTGAAAAAATTGGTGTAAGCAGAAGCATTGGAGAAATAGAAAAGGCTGATATATTAATTATCGTAATAGATAATTCAAAAAACTTAACAGACGATGATATTGGTATACTTAAAAAAATAAAAGGCAAAAAACATATAGTCTGTTTAAATAAAATTGATGTAAAGCCAAAAATAAATAAATCAGATCTTGAAAAATATGTTAGCAAAGAGGCTATTATTGAAATATCTGTTTTAAAAAATAAAGGAATAGAGAGACTTGAAGAAAAAATAAGAGACTTAACAATAGGCAGAGAAAAGTTTGATTTAGAAGAAAAAATAATAATTAATAAGCGTCAGAAAGTGTTAATTTCTGATGCAAGAGAAGCTGTTGCAAGTGCAATAACCGCAATGGAAAAAAGAATGTCTGTAGAGTTTTTGTCACTTGATTTAAAAAGAGCACTTGATTTATTAGGAGAAGTTACAGGGGAAAACATAAGTGAAGAAATTTTAAATGGTATTTTTAATAAATTTTGTGTAGGAAAATAGTTACGACAAAAAATAACAAATAATTAAAAAATGACGTAATGTTCCACGTGGAACATTTAACAAAATGAATAATAAAAAATTTAATTTATACGATGTAATTGTAATAGGATCAGGTATAGCCGGATCAGAAGCAGCCATTATTTCTTCGGCATTTGGAAGTAAAACACTCGCAATAAATATAAGCGCAGATAATCCATCAGTATTAAAACAAACTTCTGAATTCGGAGGAATTATTAATCAACCCATACTAAGCAAAATTGATGCTTTGGGAGGTTTTATAAGTACAGCCATTTATAAAAATACAATTGCTCAAAAAAGTGATAAAGAAAAAAATACACTTACCGCATCATATGTAACAGATAAAAGAAAATTTTCTTTATTTTATAAATACTATCTTGAGAATCAGACTAATCTTGATTTTAGACAGGGGCTTGTAGCTGAAATAGAGGTTTTGGGCGAAGACGATAATAAAAAATATCGTGTAAATCTGGAAGATGGCAGTAAATTTTTATGCAAAGCTATAATAATATCCGTCGGAACTTTTTTGGATGCAAAAATATTTTGGGGAAACAACGAGGTTCGCGCAGGCAGACACGGAGAGGTAAATTCTGAGAAATTTTCTAATAGTTTAAAAAGTTTTGGTTATGTTTTTAAAAAAGAAAAAATATTTATAGGTCCAAGCATTGACAGAAAAACACTTAATTTTAGAAGATTAAAAAAGATAAAGCCTGATGAAAATAATAATATTTATTGTAAAGAATCGGAATCGCTTAAAGATTATGACCAAAGTATTATTTACCAAAAATATTACTCTTTTAAATCAAAAGCCTTAAAAAGTGAAATATCTGAGACAGTAAAAGAGTTTGGCAATAATTATACAAAAGTTATTTTCGATAAACTTGTTAAAAATGATTGGTATAATTATAAATTAGAAACAGGTAAAAATAACGATTTTGAAATAGAATTGCTGCCCGAGGGAGATTTGACAGGAGAAATGTATTTAAAGGATTTTAATTTTGCTTTCTCTGCTGAAGAACAGCAAACCATATTAAATAAATTTTATGGGCTTGAAAACGCCCAGATAACAAGACCGGGATATTGCATCGAGTATGACGCACTGGAATGTAAATTATTAAATAAAAATATGGAGAGCATTCTTCATGAAAGTATTTATTTTGCCGGAGAAGTAAATGGAGCTTTTTCTTATGAAGCAGCCGCATTGCAGGGTTTGGTAGCCGGAATATTTGTTTCTTTAGATCTATTCAAAAGCCAGGAGCTATTAACAAACACAGATTTTAAATATTTATCTAATTTAATAAATCAGACAATATGCGAAGATTTGATTTTGATAAGAGCAGGCAAGAGTCTCAAGGAAATTATTTTACAAAAAATTGTTAATTAAAAAAACTTAAAGAAATATTTTTAACAGGGTCCTTTCTACAATGTAAATAAGGATATAATTGAACAGGAACTGTTGTTTTTATAAGCTTTTATTTGGGGAAGTTTGATCTTAGAACAATTATGTATTTTTACTTGTTTAGGAAAAACAAAAGACAGGCAAAAGTATTTATTGTTATTATAAGGTATTCACTATTTATTTATATTTATTAGAAATATTTCGCAACCATCCTTCCAATTATAGAAAAAACAATGAGGACAAGGTAATTAGTTTACGAGACCTGACTTTAATCAAAATCACTTAAGTGGTAACGAAAGGTGGCTTTAATATTACAATATTTTAAACAAAAAATTTTATAAAAGCATTTTAATCAAAATGAACTTTAATGATGCACTAATTAATGTTACGCAACTTATTGTTTCAAATTATCTTTTTTTAAATATGCAGGCCAAGTCTATTAAATTAAGTCTTCGACAAATCACTGATTAAGAAAAAATTTTATTCAGTTTCCAGCAGGTATTGCAAAAATTTAAGGTAATTATTTTTCATATAATTTAAGAATTCTATATCTTTGGCCTATATGTTTAATATTCTTAATAAAACAGGAATACAGTTTTAGTTTATTGCTTATCAGGAAATATTTGTTTTTACCTTGAAAACTTAACCCGCTATTAGGCTGATTGAATTGTTTTTAACTAGTATCCCCCAGCAACATAAAATATTAAGAAATAAATATTTTTAGAATTTAATTAAAGGTTTTTATAAAATCAGTCAACATAGCAATTATTTATCAGAAACCTGTCAGATTATTATATTTAATTGCTTCTTAAAAAGTTATTTTGTAAATATTGTAACCTTTGGCAATATTAGCAATTTAGTAAAGCTAAAAAGATTTGTAAATATTTCATGACAAGTAAATTAAAATGCTATGGATTATTTTTTTTTGTATAGCTTAATATTTTTATAATATCGGTCATTATATCGATTAAATCGCAGAAAATGGAAAAATTATTTTGGGTACTTCTTGCATGGAAATATTTGTAATTTTGACAATAACTTAAAATTTTAGCAGACATGAACTTTGACCAGATAATAAATAATTTAAATTATTTATTATCAGCAATATAAACATATAAGTATTTATTTGAACATATAGTCTGTATATTTTAAAAAGTCTAAAACAATTTAAATATTTTACTATAAGTTAATTAACTCTTTCGGTTTTTTCTTGTCAGAAAAAATAATATTTTATAATAACTTTTTAATAGATCGAAGCATGTACTTGCGAAAGAAAAGATTTCGATCAAATAGATTTAAATAAAACAGCCAATAAAAACTATTAATTTAATATCTTTTAAAATTTACAGCAGTTTTAATGATTTTGACAATACTGTGGCAAATGCTAATTAATGCACGACCTTTAAAGCAGAGATGACACGGAAATACATTTTTAGATATAAAGATTTGCGAATAAAGTTTTTATATTATTGCGCATATCATAAGGCTAAGTTCAAATAAATTTTAAAACAATATTGCTAAAATATTAAAAATGTTCCACGTGGAACAATGATGGATTTTTGATAAATATAAAAAAAAATTTGCTTAATTCCAGCGCGAAAAGTCAGGCAATGTTATTTGTAAAAAACATATTTAGATTGTATATATTAAGTACTCGGGGTCACTAAAAAATGATTGCTTTGCTAAAGGATATTTTTTTTAACAACTCTAATCTTTTTGACTATTGCATGCCGTATACTAATTAAAATACGGCTTTATAAATTAAAATAATTTATAAAAATACTTTAAATATAAATATTTGCAATTAAGGTTTTTATAATATTTAGGATAGCATAAGACTAAGTTCAAATTTATTTAAAACAAAAAGTTTAAAATATTAAAAATGTTCCACGTGAAACAATGGTTTTTTTAATAAATATAAATAAAAACTTATGGGTAGTTTTAAAGTTAAAAGATCAGTAAAAGTTATTTTTAGAAGAATGTTTTATTAAAAATATAATTTAGTTTCCAGAATATATTTTTTTACTTAACATAAAATTTTCAATAGTATTAAACTATTTTAAATGGTTGGGAACAAATACTAATTGAAATAAAGCTTTTCAAGTAAAAATTATTTTGGGAATTAAACTTTAAATTTTAAGACTATTTATTAAAGTCTAATTACTATAATATAAATTTTAGCAGCTGGTTTTAAACTAATTATTAAAATACCTTTTAAAATAGTTTAAATGTTTCACGTGGAACAATAGGCGATTATGGTAAATATAAATAACAATTTTGATGTAATCATTGTGGGGGCAGGGCATGCCGGATGTGAAGCAGCTCTTGTTTGCGCCAGGTTAAATTTAAAAACATTATTAATAACAATTAATATGGATAAAATTGCCCTTATGCCGTGTAATCCATCAATTGGCGGAGTTGGAAAAAGCCAGCTGGTTGCGGAGCTTGACGCCCTTGGCGGTCAAATGGCAATAACTGCGGATAAAACTCTTATTCAGCTAAAAATTTTAAATAAAAGCAAGGGTCCTGCAGTTAGATCTTTAAGAGCGCAAATAGATAAAAAATATTACGAAACAGAGATGAAATATGTTCTTGAAAACACTCCTGATCTTTTTATAAAGCAGGGTAATGTATCTGCTGTTTTAACAAAAAACAATGAAGTATTTGGTGTTGAAATTGAAAGTGGAATCAGATTTCAAGGCAAAGCAGTGATTATAACGACAGGTACTTTTTTAAGGGGAAGAATAATTATAGGAGAGAGGGAATTTAAAGCAGGAAGAATGGGGGAGTATCCATCGATGCATTTAACAAAAAGTCTGAACGAAATAGGTATTAAGACCGGCAGATATCAGACAGCTACACCTCCAAGAATAGACAAAAGAACAATAGATTTTTCAAAAATGACTGTCCAGCCAGGGGAAACCGAAGAAATGAGTTTCTCTTTTTGGAATAAAAATACTGTTCATAAAAATATTTCAAGCTATCTGACTTATACAAACCAAAAAACACATGATATTATTTCAAACAATATAGAAAAGTCTCCAATAAAATCCGGGATAATAAACACTCATGGCCCCAGGCACTGCCCGTCAATTGACAGAAAAGTCATGAATTTTCCTGAGAAATCAAGGCACCCTATTTTTGTCGAACCGGAAGGCTTAAATACAAACGAAATGTATCTTCAGGGTCTTACAACAAGCATGCCTGTCGAATTTCAGGAAATGATTGTCAACTCGGTAGACGGACTGGAAAACGCAAGGATAATGAGGCCAGGCTATGCAGTCGAATATGACTATATTTTTCCAAGCCAGTTAAATCTTACTCTGGAAACAAAAATAATAAATAATTTATTTTTTGCCGGTCAGATAAACGGAACCAGCGGTTACGAAGAAGCCGCTGTTCAGGGTTTTGTTGCAGGAGTTAATGCAGTACTAAAATTAAAAGGAAAACCTGAATTTATTCTAACAAGGGAAGAAAGCTATATCGGGGTTCTTATTGATGACCTTATAACGAAAGAAATGCATGAACCGTATCGAATGTATACCTCAAGAGCAGAGTACAGGCTGCTGCTTAGATCAGATAATGCTTTCTTAAGACTTTCAAAATATGCCTTTAATCTTGGGCTTTTTAATAAAAACAAATATAATAAAGTTATAAAAATAGAGAAAGAGATGAAAACTGTAACAGAATTTTTAAAACATAAAGTAATATATCCTGATAGCACAACGAATGCTTCTTTGCAAACAATGAACTCATCGGCCTTGGATACTCCTGTCTCGCTGTATCAGTTATTAAAAAGACCAGAAACTGAGATAAATCAGCTGCTCGAAGTTTTTGGAAAAGAATATAAGGCAAGCAACTGCGAAGCATTAAAACAGGTAGAAATTAATACAAAATATGAAGGTTATATTTTAAAACAGATAGAAGAAGTAAAAAAATACAATAACCTTGAAAATATTTTTATTCCAAAAAATTTTGACTATTTAAAGGTTACTGGTTTAACCTATGAAGCCAAAGAAAAATTAACAAATATCAAACCAAACACTTTGGGACAGGCATCAAGAATTGCAGGTGTTTCACCGGCAGATATTTCAATTTTAATGATAAATCTAAAAACAAAAGCAGGGCGGCCATGATAAATACTGAAAATAATTACGAAAATATTTTAAAGACATATTTAACAGAAATGGAAGTAGTTTTTGACGATAATGCTATCCTAAAAATATTGACTCTGATTGAGGAAATCTATAATTTTAACGCTACAACCAATATAATGGGCTCCAAAGAAAAAGAGGATATTTTCTACAGGCACATACCAGACTGTCTTTCAATTTTTAATTTAAAAAATGAATTTAATCAGGATATTTTAACGGGTAAAAAGATACTGGATCTTGGAACAGGGGCAGGACTTCCGGGACTACTGTTTTCGATATTACTTGATAAGAGCGAAATAGTATTAATTGAAAAACACCAAAAAAAATATAATTTCTTATTGAAAATGGTTGAAGTTTTGGAACTTAAAAATACTGTAGTCATTGATAGGCCGGCTGAGTATTTAGGAAAAGAAAAAGCTTACAGGGAAGTGTTTGATGTTTGTGTTGGCAGAGCGGTCTCAAAAATTAATATTTTATTGGAATTAATAATTCCTTTTTGTAAAAAAAATGGTAAAATATTTTTGTACAAAAGCAGAAAAGTTTTTTTAGAAGCAGAAGAAAATTCAATGAAGATGGAGAGGCTTGGAGCGTATATTAACAGAATCGAAGAAGTCAGTGTCCCGTTTCTTGACGAGTTCAGGGCCATTCTTGTTCTTGATAAAAAAAACAAAACTCCTGATAAATATCCAAGAGAATTTTCAATAATCAAAAAAGAAAAGTAAATTTTAGCAGTATTATTGTTTTATTTAACCAGTTTATATATAATTGCATATAAGCACAATTGTATAAATAAGTTAATAAAGTTTAAAAAAATATTTTTTTTATAAAAACTATTTAAATATTTTTGCTTAATATTCAGGGCAACAAATAGATTTATATAAATAATATTAACTTAATTCAGGCAAATATTTTTTTATATAAATTGCTAATTTGTCAGGAATTAAATAGTCTTCGTATGGCAATTAGTTAAAATTAACAAAATTTTAAATTTGATTTAAATTAGTAATTCGCTAAAAGCTTAAGTTATTTGCCAGGAACCAAATCAGCAAAGCATTATTATTGACAATAATCATTAACCGAGAAAATAATTCGGGAGAAACAAAGATGAAAGATTTGAAGTTAACTTTAGACGACAAAAAATTTGTTAGGAAGAACGGAGTTCTTAGAAACAGAGTAATTGCCATAGCCAACCAGAAAGGTGGGGTTGGGAAAAGTACTACCGCAGTAAACCTTACTTCTTACCTGGGTCAGTTTGGTTTTAAAACACTTATTGTTGATATGGATCCGCAAAGTAATACAACAAGCGGTATTGGAATTACAGATATTTCGGGTAAGTCTTCCATTTATAATGTTTTAATTAGCGGAGAAAATATTTCTCAGGTAATAGTAAAGACACAGTATAAAAATCTGGAAGCAGTACCATCATCCATACAATTAGCCGGAGCCGAGGTGGAGCTTGTTTCAAGCATGAAAAGAGAATACAAGCTAAAGGAAGCGCTGGACAAACACAAAGAGGATTATGACTACATTGTTATAGACTGTCCTCCGGCCCTAGGGCTTTTAACTATAAACGCTTTAAGCGCGGCTACAGAGGTTATAATTCCTATACAGTGTGAATATTATGCACTGGAAGGTTTAGGGCAGTTAATAAATACAATCAGACTTGTGAAGGAAAATTTAAACCCTGATCTTGCAATAGCCGGAGCATTAATGACCATGTACGACCCAAGAATCAAACTTGCAGAACAGGTTATTGCAGAAGTAAAAAAGTATTTTCCGGATAAAGTTTATAAAACTATCATTCCAAGAAATGTAAGATTAAGTGAAGCTCCAAGCTATGGGAAACCCATATTTTTATATGACCCCGAATGTAAAGGAGCTCAGGCATACAAAAGTTTCACAAAGGAAGTGATTGAAAATGGCGCAAAGAGGATTGGGTAGAGGCTTAGGGGCTTTAATACCAAATACGAGCAATAACTCAGAAGTGGGCGGAAATATTGAAAGCAGAGTATTTGAGCTTGGAATAGACAAAATTGAAGCAAACAAGAATCAGCCAAGGAGAACATTTAATGAGGAAAGTCTTGGAGAACTTGCTGATTCAATAAGAGAATTTGGTGTAATCCAGCCAATTATAGTCAGGAAATTAAACGGTAATGAAAATTATGAAATAATTGCCGGAGAAAGAAGATTTAGAGCATCAAAACAGGTAGGGCTTACATCGATACCTGCAATAATAAATACAAATATTGATGATACGTCCAGTCTTGTAATGGCACTCATTGAAAATATCCACAGGGAAGATCTAAGTCCAATTGAGCAGGCACATTCTTACAGACAGCTTCTTGACGAATTTCACATTACTCACGACGATTTATCAAAAAGGGTAGGGAAGAGCAGGGCGACCATAACCAATTTTGTCAGGATACTTAATCTGCCCGTAAGCGTTCAAAAACTTATTGATGAGGGCAAAGTAAGTGTCGGGCATGCAAAAGTGCTTGTGAGCCTTAAAAAAGCTGATGACCAGCTGCTGATTGCCGAGCTTATAATTAAAAATGATTTAAGCGTGAGGGAAGTGGAAAAAATTGTTACCTTAAAAAACAACCCCCCACTTAAAAAACAGTTTGTCGATGTTGTTGCGCTTTCAAAATTGCCTGCCGTAAGCCAGAAAATATCAGATTTTCTTAATGCTACCGTAAAAATAACACAGGGCAGGAAAAAAGGTAAAATAGAAATTGAGTTTGGAAGTATAGGTGAGCTTGAAAGGATAATTGAAGCCATAATCACCTGATTTAAGAATTGCTGGTAATCGGCGGCAAAGACATAGTAATAAAATTTTGGATATAATTATAGAAATAATCATGTAAAAGAATAGTTATTCATAAAAAGAATAACTATTCTTTTTATAGAGAATTAAAATATGTGTATAAAATTTATTCATAGAAGAAGATTTGTTACCCCCCCGCCCCCCCACATTAACAATAATAAAAAAGGCTGGTTTTAGCGGAACAGAAACAATTTTAACCATCTCGATCATGATAGTTAAGTTATTTAGTCTTGGTTAATAAATCTTTAGTATTTTATAAACATATAGTTTGCGAAAGCAAAAAAGCAATACGTATCCTGGCGATAGTATCGAACCCGAGGGAATAGATTTCTAGTATTTATAAGTGTAAATTTTTAGAAATAAAAAAAAGACGGCACGTTTCCTTAAAATGTGACTTTGCTTTTAATTAAAGGTTAATCTGTATTTTGAAAGATTTACGAATATGGATATAAATGAAAATAAACAGTACTCTTTAGAAAAACTACACAAACAGGCTATTGAAAAGGCGGGTTTGAAACTCTCGCTGCAGAAAATTCTTTTCTGTCAAAAAAACCAGGGATTTGCTTCATGAATTGCGAGTTCATCAATTTGAGCTTGAGATCCAAAATGAGGAGTTAAAGCATTCACAGATTGCTCCGGAGCTATCACTGGAAAAGTATTTTAAACTCCACGATATTGCAACTATTGGTTACTGCACGCTAAATGTCACCGGACTTGTAATGGAAGCAAATCTTAAAGCCTGCGAATTATTTGGCCTTGACAGAATTTATTTGAAAAGGCAGCCGTTTTCAAGTCTTATCTTTAAAGACGATTTGATTATACACTACATTGCAAAATACATACTCTCCTGTCATGAAAACTGGGATGGTTCTGGTTACCCTCAGGGACTGTCAAAGGAAGAAATACCGCTGCTCTCCCGAATTATGGCCATTGCTGATTCTTATGATGTCATGACTTCTAAAAGAACATATAAGAGCGCAATGAGCAAAGATGATGCAGTCAAAGAGCTAAGGAGATGCTCCGGAACCCAGTTTGATCCGGCGCTGGTTGAAAAATTCATTGAAGTACTTGCGGAGCAGGCAAAATAGCTAAAACCGTGCTTAAAAGAGGAGCGCCTCTTTCACCACGAATAGTGACTATTGCTGATTTTTTGCTGCCATAGAAAGATATGAAGGTGGTGGCAAAGAAGACATGCCGGGACTTAAGACCCCGATTCGTTATTATGAGATTGGTAATGAACCGGATCTGACCCTGGGCAAAGACCCTAAAAATGAGGGTGGAATGATTTTTTATCTAGACAGCCCAGAAAATTACGGCATACTTCTGCAAAAATCATAAGAAATATACTTCAGAAATCTTAATCAAAGACAAAGCTTATTACAAAAGTATAATTGAGCAGCATAACTAATTAGTTTTTGGTTAAATTAAGCTTAAAACATTTTCAATTAGGCCGTTTTCGATAGTTATTCAACAAGAATTAATTAATCTTAGTGTAAATTTAAAAATTTAAGAATTTCCTCGCACACCCTCTTTTCATCAGGGATAACCATTTGTTCTAATGAATAGCTGGCAGGAAGCGGCGTATCTTTTGAAGCAATTCTTTTAATAGGATAATCAAGGTAATCCAAATATTTTTCTGATATTATTGCAGCAATTTCGGATCCAAGGCCGCCCCTTAAAGTTCCTTCTTCTATAATAATAACTTTTGATGTTTTTGACAGTGACTCTGCTATGAGCTCTTCGTCTAATGGAACAATTGTGCGTGGATCAATTATTTCAATTTCAAGGTTTCTGTCTGTTTTTAATTTCTCCGCAGCTTTTTTAGCAATATTTACCATATATGCTGTCGCAATAATTGTAATATCTGTGCCCTTTCTGACAACCGAGCCTTTCCCAAATGGTATAAAATATTCATCTTCAGGCACAAAGCCCTTTGTTTTGTAAAGTTTTCTGTTTTCAAAAAATAAGACCGGCTCCCCAAGGTTTATTGCAGTTTTTAACAATCCCTTGGCATCAAACGGGTTGGAAGGAACAGCAATTTTGAGGCCTGGAATGCTCATAAATATTGATTCAAGATTTTGAGAATGCTGCGGTCCCATTCCGTCCCCTCCGCCTCCCGGCAGCCTTATTACAAGATTTAAATTAAACTGATCCCCAGACATAAATTTTATTTTTGCAGCCTGGTTTATTATTCCGTCAAAACAGACAGTGACAAAATCTGCAAACATCAATTCGACAATGGGCTTCATTCCTAAAAGGGCAGTGCCAATACCGCATCCCATAATGGTATTTTCAACAATAGGGGTATCTATTATTTGACCGGGGCCGAATTCCTCAAGCAAACCCTTTGAAACTTCAAAAACCCCGCCATAGCCCCTTCCAATTTCCTCTCCGATAAGAATTACATTTTTGTCTTTAATCATTTCCTCCCGAATCGCCTCTCTTATTGACTCGGCAAAGGTAATTTCTCTCATATCAGGCCTCATTTTCTATAAAAGTATCCTTGGACGGATAATTACTTTCCAGGGCGAATTTTTCTGCATTGCGGATTTCATTATTGACTCTGTCCTTAATTTCATTTATTAATTTATTTTCAATATTCTTGCTGCTTATCTTTTTTTCAAGGGCTAATAAAGGATCATGTTTTTTCCAGTCTTCGATTTCCTCCTGCGTTCTGTACGGTCTTTTGTCAAAAGCAGAGTGGCCGGAAATCCGATACGTTTTTAACTCTATTAATGCCGGTTTTGATTCTTTTTTTACAAACCTGACAATATCCTGTGTTTTTAAGTATATGTTTTCTATGTCATTTCCATCCATGCTTAAAGACTTAATATCAAATAATTCGGCTTTTTTATGGATTTCAATTTTGCAGGTATCATTGTATCTGGTTCCCATGCCATACTGATTATTTATACAGACAAAAATTATAGGCAGGCTCCAGTGAACTGACATATTTAAACTTTCATAAAAATTTCCGGCATTTGAAGTCCCATCGCCAAAATAAACCATTACAAGTGTTTCTTTTAACTGTTTTAGCTTTATTGCCAGTCCGGCACCGATCGCAATAGGGAACTGTGCTCCAAGTATTCCCTGTGCACCAAGATTATTATTTTCTTTATCGAAGATATGCATGGTTCCTGATCTGCCTTTGCATATTCCTGTTTCCTTTCCAATCATCTCTGCCATAAGTTTTGTTGGATCCGAACCTTTCATGAGTTCCTGCCCATGTCCTCTGTGTGTAGGGAGAATGTAATCATTTTTATCTAATGCCATGCAGGTTCCCACCGAGGCGGCCTCTTCGCCAATACACAAATGTATTGAACCACGAACAAAGCCTTTTTTGGCAAGTTCAAAAATCTTGTTTTCAAAAGATCTCACCAGGTACATTTTTTCAAAAAACTCAAGCAGTTTTTCATTATTTACCATATCTTCTTTTCCTTAATTTAAACTCTAAAAAAATTAATAATGATTTAAACGACTGGAAGACATATGCTCATACGATAGCTTTGACATGTATATATTTTTAAAATATTTTAAATAGTTACTGGTGATCAACTTAGTTTTTATTGAATTATTTATTTTAATTAGCTTGGAATATTTTCAATTAGACCATTTTAGATAGTTATTCACCAGGAATTAAATAATTGTCGATATCTTGAGAACTATTTCATATTGTTAAAATCGCTTATTTTATAAATATTTTCCCTCAGGGATTCATAAGTTTCCACATATCTGTCTAATAAATATTTGTATTTTTCATGATTTTTTTTATTGGGCAGTATCGTTTCTTTGTATTTGACCATTTTATCCGCGGCCTCATTTAAATTATTAAATTTTTTGGCAGCCATGCCGCCAAGAATGGCAGAGCCGAGTGTGGTAGCTTCGGGATTAGTGGTTAATTTTATAGGTATGCCTGTAACATCTGCATATATCTGGGCCCATAACTCGCTTTTGAACTGGCCTCCGCATGCAATAATCTCAGTTAGTTTAAAATTATTTTTCTTTAGAACCCTTAGGGTACATTCAGTACCGAATGCCACGGCTTCCATAATTGATCTGTAAATATGTACGGGAGTATGTTTAAGTGACAGACCGGCAATAATGCCGCGGCTTTTTGGATCAATAAAAGGTGTCCTGTTGCCCTGCAGATGCTCCACAAATATAATACCTTCTGAACCAATGGGAATTTTTTTAGCTTCAGAATCCATATACTTATAAATATCAAGGCCCTCTTTATTTGCGTTTTCTAAAAGCGTGTTATTTATAAAGTTATTCTTAAACCATTTCATTACGGAGCCGGTAGAAACCTGGCCGCCTTCAATTGCAAAATTATCAATTGCTGTATCAGGATATGAACCAAATATACCTTTGGCATTAAATTCTTTATCAATGTTTACCTGAATATAATTGGATGAACCTGCAATAAGAAAAACCTGTCCATTATTAAAAGCATTTGAGCCAATCATCCCCGCTATTGCATCAAATCCACCTTGTGCTACCGGAGTCCCCGCCTTAAGCCCTGTTAATCTTGCAAACTCATCGCTTATGCCCCCGGCCAGCTGACCAACCCGCAGTACTTTTGCCGGAAGCTTTTCAAATATTTCCGAAAGCCCGATTTTTTTATAAAAATTAAGTGGCCAGCCCCCATGCCTGTTATCGTAATAGCCGCGTACAGTGACAGTGGATATCCCAAGGGTCCACAAATCAGTTAATTCATGAGTAAGCCAGTCAGTATACTCAGCGATAACTGCTGCTTTTTTGAGATTTTCAGGTTCATTTTTCTTCATCCAGAGTAGCTTGCAGGGGAACCATTCCGGCGATACTTTGCTAAAACCATTATATTTTTTAGCACTATCCTCAATGGAATCTATATATTCTGCCTCATCAACTGCTCGTACATCCATCCAGATAATTGGATCCCTTACAGGATTATTATCCCTGTCAATAAATACAATACTGCAGCATGTTGCATCAGCTGATATCCCGGAAATCTGCGCGGGGTCTATTTTTGACAATGCAATTACCTGCCTTACAGACTCGATCAATCCTTTTCGCCAATGTTCGATTTTTTGTTCTGCCCACCCGGGTTTTATATAAAAAGTGTCATATTTGTAATCACTTAAAGCAATTAAATTACCCTCCAGGTCATATATTGCTGCCTTAATACATTCCGTTCCGCCATCAATGCCTAATAAATAATCCATTTGCATGCCTCCAAAGTATTATTATATATCCGGATAATAGAAATAATTATTATTTTTAATACACCATATCCATCCGGCATCTTTTAGTTTTCATCAGATGGTTTTCATTAAATTCCAATTAGGCATAGTTGAATAACTTTCTAAAATGGCCTAATTGAAGATATTCTAAGCCTGATTTAAATAAATAATTCACTAAAACTGAGTTAATGACCAGAAAAAAATCAGCTTCCGTATACTGTCGAAACGATTACCGGAATTAACCGGCGCCACTAGAAATATTGTATACTAAAATAACTTAAGATAAAATGAAC
>CAYNMO010000001.1:14930-15323 GCA_964398155.1 uncultured Actinomycetota bacterium
TGAAGATGCAGAGCAAAAAGATAAGAAAGAAATGTTTCATCAGCCAGGAGAACAGGAAGAGCAACTTGTTTCTGTTGTAAATTTAAAAATTCAGGTAATGAAATTGCTGATTTTAACAGGATTTAGCGGCAGGGGCCTGGCATAAAACCTGCTGTTCTTCAATACCGGATCAAAGGAGAATTAATGTTAAAAGACATATCATTTATTGCTGCAATAATAATAGAAATCGGAGTGCCGATTGCACTTGCGGTAATTTTTAGAAAAAAGTTTAAAGTCTCATGGGCAATATTTTTTATCGGGCTTGCATTATTTATTGTATCCCTTGTCAGGATTCCATTAAACAGCTATGTCTCAGAGATGCTCAGATATTATTTTATGGGAACGAACCTTGTA
>CAYNMO010000001.1:15333-23793 GCA_964398155.1 uncultured Actinomycetota bacterium
GGTTGTGGTGTCCATACTCTTTCCATCATTTACGGCGGCACTTTTTGAGGAAGGATTCAGGACGCTTGGAATAGGGCTTATTATTCGCGGCAAATCATACGAAAAAGGACTGATGTATGGCGCAGGGCATGGAGGCGGCGGCGAATCCATGATTCTTGTGGGCCTGTCCCTAATGGTAAATTTTATATTATACAAGTTTATGCCAGTTATTGGTGGCCTGGATTTGCAGGGCCTTAAAACTCAGTTCGAAGCAGTGAGCTGGTTTATGCCGCTCGTTGGGGCAGGGGAGAGAATTCTTGCAATAATCATCCAGATAGCTTTTTCAGTCATAATAATGCATGCGTTCTTATATAAAAAATATTATTTTATTGTTTATGCATTTGTGGCACATCTTGTCGTAGACTTTGTGGCAGTATATCTTAATCTCAGGTTTGGAGTCCTCTGGGCGGAAATCAGTGTAATTGTTTTTGCCGGCGCAGGCCTGGCTGTAATACTGATGTTAAAATCCAAAGCTGATAAAGGGGTTAAAGAGTTCAATGATTTTCGCAGGCAAAATGATCAGCCAGGATCATAAAATATATTATAAAATATTTATGTAATTACTTGCGCCATAAAGGACACGCATAATTACAACCTGCTTTTCAAATTCATCTATCAGGTAAAAAGCAATGTAGTTGTCGATAATGAGTTTGCGGTAACCTCTGCTTTTTAAAGGCTCATCAAAAACATAACTACCGGAAAAAGGATAATCTTTCAGTTTAGTAAAAGCATCTTCAATTTTGTCCATCAGAAGCTCCGCAGCAGTTTCAGCAAAAAGCCTGACAGCTATGTAATCAAAAATTTCATCCAGATCATCCGCCGCTTTAGGAGTAAACTTTAAACTGTATTTACTATTTGGCATATTTGGCTCTCAACTTTTTAAATACTTCCTCGCCTTCCAGCAAAGGAATTTTCTGTACAACTTGTGCTTCAGCCTCAGCGAGTTTTTTATAAATCTCTACTAAAGCCATCTGACGCTCATAAGTATCGATACTCATTATAACCAAATCGCCATGACCGTTTTTGGTTATAAAAATTGGCTCCTGCAGCTTATGACAAATTTCTGAAATCTCATTTGTGTTTCTTAAATCAGTTATCGGCCTTATTTTTGGCATTTTTACCACCTCTCTATTTATAATGACATAATAATAGCATAATTATGTAGATTTTACGCAAAATTGTGATATATCTTTTGCTGATATGTCAAAGCGACGTATGTCAAAGGGACGTATAGTTTGACATATGTCACGGGGACGTATAGTTTGACATAGATAAGACGTCATAAGCAGGTAGCATCATGTCAAGGGGACGTATAGTTTGACATAGATATGATGTCATACGGAGGAATCATCATGTCTGGTTTTTGGGGTAACAACTCAGTTTTTAATGAATTATTTGTTAACTTAAGATTAAAATTTATATATGCTGGCTTCTAACCAATTATTACACGGTAATTGTTTGAATATTTAATTCTAATTATATAAATATGTATTTACATATAAGCAGAAATATTTTATAATGCTCTATATTTAACATGGTTTTTCTTCTGATATAATAGGTAAAGAAGAAATAAAATATTTATCACTTACGGTAAAACATTTAAAATGAAGATAGCTATTACAGCTGACCTGCATTTAAAAACAAATGGAGAATACCCTGAGCGCTTTAATGCATTAAAAAATATACTGGAGTGCCTGCTAAGAGAAGATGTTGAAAATCTTATCATAGCGGGGGATTTATTCGATGCCGGCAGCCAGAATTATTCAATATTTGATGACCTTTGCAAGGCTAAAAAATACAGCAATATAAAATTTTATATTATTGCAGGCAATCATGATTCAAATATCAATTCGAAGTATTTTACCGCGGCCAATATTAAAGTTTTTAATGACCCCGAACCGTTTATTTTTAACGATTCTGCCTATAGTTTCTTTTTTATCCCTTACCTTCCCGGCGGGTCCATGGGTGGAATTATTGCAGGACATAAAAAGTCCATAAAAGAACCCTGGATATTAATAGGCCACGGAGATTATCTCTCAGGCATAAGAGATCCAAATACTTACGAAACAGGAGTTTACATGCCGCTGGGCAGGACTGATATAGAGTTTTATAACCCTTCAAAGGTCATACTCGGCCATATTCATAAAAAAATGGAGATGGGCAGAGTCTTCTATCCCGGCTCACCCTGTGGAATGGACATAAATGAAGCGGGCAGAAGAAGTTTTATCATGCTTGATACAAACGATTCAGAGATTACCGTAAAAAAAGTTGACTCAGATTATATATTTTTTAACGAAACTCTCGTCGCTCTGCCGACGACCGATGAATCTGATTATATAAAAAAGAAGATCGATGATTTCAAAAAGGGATGGGATCTAAGTATGGAGGAGATACCCAGGGCCAGAATACGCCTGAAAGTTAAGGGCTATACATCAGACAGAAAAAAACTTGAGACAGTTCTAAGAGAATTACTTTCAGACTTTACTTTTTATAATGATGAGGGACCGGATTTAAGCTCAGTCTCAATACTTAATGATACCGAACGCATAAATATCGTTGAGCGGGCAAAAGAGAAAATAGATGCAGTTGGAGAAAGCCAGGGATTTTCGCAGTCAAAAAAAGATCTTGTTATGGAGCAGGCCTTAAGCATAATTTTAAAAGAATAAACATATGGGAATTAAAATTGAAAAAATTGCTGTAAAAAATCTGGGGCCAATTCAAAGTTTTGACCGGGATTTTGGTATGTTCAACCTTATATTCAGTAAAAATGAATGCGGAAAGACATTTTTAACTGAATTTATTATCCGATCTCTTTTCAGGAACACAAAGAGATGGCAGTTCAGGGAAAGTGGCAGCGGAAAGGTTACTGTAAGCGGATTGCAAAAGGGAGGAAGCCTTATAGAATTTTCCCCTGGTTCAGGCAAAAAGCTGGAGGATTATTGGGAAAAGAACGAGACAGGCCTGCCGCCTTCGATGGTCAAGCTGCTTGTTGCCAAAGGTGGAGAATCATCCATAGAAAACTCGGAGGAGGGTATAGGCAAGAGCCTGATTAAAGAGATTTTCTCAGGAATAAGCCTGCTCGATAAAATAGACAGAGACACCAATATATCCAAAACCGTAAAAGGTGCATCATTTGAAGATGGCAATATTGTTATCGGCAATACCGGAGAGGGCAAAGTTTATCGCCAGATTCAGCTCGAAATCAGCAGAATGGATAAAATATTTACGGAAATAGAATCAAAATATTCTACAGGAATGCTTGAGTCATATAAAGCAGAAGAGATTCTTTTAAAAGAACGCCAGGATAAACTATATCGTGCAAAATGTTATGAAGCATACCTTGTTTCAGAATACATAAAAGAGTCAAATAAAAAATTGCAGGAAAATAACGAAGAAGTATTAAATGACCTTTTAAAAGATATCAGTATTTATGAAATTAAAAATAATGAGTACGGCAGCAAGTCCGGCCAGCTTCAGGGGCTTAAGGAAAAATGCAGGCACTATGAGTGGCTGCAGAAAGCAGTACCGGCATATGAAAAGCTTGTTCTGGCATCATTAAAAAAGCCAAAACTTTTTATTGCCCTGCTGGCAGGTATTTTTACTTTGGCTGCAGCAGTGTTTTCAATACTTAATATTTCAGTCGGAGCGGTTATATCCCTAATTGCTGCAGCAGGGCTCATCGTATTATATATAATAAAACTTTCCGGTTTTAAAAAAAATGCAGGGTTAAGTGAGGAATTAGATAAATTAAAAAACGAGTTTAAAAGAAAAACAGGAAACGAACTTACGGATATAGCGGTATTGGGTCTTGAGCTCGACAGGCAGAAAGAGTCATATGACATGGCAAAGCTTCTGGCAGGACAGCTTGAAGAACTCAGAGCCAGTAACGAATCCTTAAATTTTTCAATTATGCGAAAATTATTCAGTCTTTGCGGTGAGGATATAGCTGAATCGGGATGGCAGCAGGCACTAAGTGATAAAAAGGCCCAGAACAGGGAGCTAAAAGCCGGGATAGAATCACTTCGTGAAAAACAGGCTGATCTTGGAATCAGGGAAGTTGAATACTCAGCCGAAAATCCCGGGATCAAATTTGGCTACGACGAATATGAGAAAATTCTGTCTGCGCTGGATAATATTAAAGACGAGGTCTCACAAAAAGAAAAAGAAATAGAGAGCCTTAAATACATCATATGCACAGAGACAGGTGATGACCCAAGTATTGAATGGGATCGACTTCTGGAAAACTTAAGAGTTAAAAGATCCGCAATTCAAAATGATTTCAATACTCTGCAAGCTCAGATAATAGCCGGGATACTTGTCCATTTTGAGATCACACAACTTCGCGAGGAAGAGGATAATAAAGTAGCTGAAGGTCTTCAGTCTGAAGTTGTCATAAAGCCGTTAAGGGAAATAACAAAGAATTATAAAAGGCTTTTTTTGGATGGAGACAGTCTGATGGTTTCTGATGAATACAGAGATTTCTGCATTGTGGATTTAAGCACTGGAGCAAGAGAACAGATTATGCTTGCTCTGAGGATAGGCTTTGCCTCAAAAATATTAAAACAGGATACTCTTTTTTTAATTCTCGATGATGCATTTCAGCATTCTGACTGGGACAGAAGAAAAATCCTTGTGGACAAGCTTGCAGATATTGCCCTGAGCGGGTGGCAGATTATATACTTTAGCATGGATAATCATGTCAGGGAATTGTTTGATGCCGCAGGCAGCAGATTTAACAAAGAAGAATATAAATGTATAGAGCTGATTTAAAAAAATCATGCTGAATTTTTTGTCAATTTCAAAATGGACTCCCCGTGACTTATACCAAACTATTCGTTAGCCTGCTAGTGCGAAAAATTTGGTCAAACTATACACCCCCTTGACATGTTTAAGCAGTGTTGCAGAAATACTTGACGTCAATAGAGAGCTACTGTGAAAAGTTATGTCAAACTATACGTCCCAGTGAAATATAAATCCTTGCAAGACTTCGAAAAATACTTATGTCAAACTATACGTCCCCGTGACTTATGTCAAACTATACACCCCCTTGACATGTTTAATTTATATAAAGTTTTCCGGGGGCGGGGGATTGCCGCATGAATATTTGCCTTCGGGACAGGGTCCTCTAAGACAATTTGGTCCGCCGTTTTCAAAAACTGAGGGGGCAGCGGTTTTTACATTTTTTAACATTAATACTGCCAGATCTCTTATTTCTGTCTGGGCTCTGTTGCAGCATCTGACAGTGAAAAAATGCAGAAGCTCCCTTGCATTCATTGTAACAATCATTTTTGTTTCGCTGGAATTGGGGAGTATGTACCTTGCATCTTCAGCTTCAATCCCATTACCAAGCATCTCTTCGTAAAATTTGTGGATGTCTGAAATAAGGCTATTGTATTTTTCATTCATCTTTTCATTTTTCATTATTGAATCCGGAATAATATATTCATAATTTTCTTTAAATTTTACATATCTCTGGGATTGCTGGTTAAAAGATGCCATTCTGTGTCTTACAAGCTGATGGCTTAACACTCTTGATATTCCTTCTATTCCAAAAGTAAAATATACATGCTCGGTTGTGCTTAAATGGCCGCTTTTAATTACAAACCTTACCAGTTTTTGTGCAGCCTCCAAATCCAGTTTCTCGTCGAGATCCTCAACACCCACAGGTGAATAACACAGCCTTGCAGCAATTGCAACCAGCCTTTCGGGCTCAGGAGTATGTCTTATCAGTTTGACTTTAATCATTTTTTATACCTTTTACTATTTTAGCGGAATTCATTATTGTAAATAAAAAATATGATAAATTATTTTATTGAACTCTAAAACAAACCAGCCTTTTTCATTCTTATCCAAGCATTTCTTTTATCGCCGCCGATATATCTTCAATCTGCGGCAGTATATATTTTTCAAGAGGAGGGGAGAAAGGAATTGGAGCATATTTGGCTGATATTATCCTTACTTTTATTTTCGCTGACAAACTGCTGTAAACCAAAAAAGCGATGTGCTCAGCAATAGAGCATATTGCATAATCTTCCTGGACAACAAGCAGCCTCCCTGTCTTTGAAACGGATTGCAATATGGTTTCTGAGTCGAGAGGGCTCAGGCTCTGAAGATCTATAAGCTCCACGCTATACTGCGGCAGAGATCGGATAGCTTCTTTTGCCTGGTTTACCTGATAACCATAGGCGGCTATAGTAAGGTCGCTTCCTTTTGATAATATTTTTGATCCGGTAATAGGAATGGTATATTCTTCTTCGGGAACTTCTTCTTCAGCGGTGTAAAGAATCTTGGGTTCCAGATACACTACCGGGTTATCGTCTCTTATTGCTGATTTTAAAAGCCCTTTTCCCGAATAAGCCCCGGAAGCACAAACAACTTTTATTCCGGGAGTATGGATAAAAATGGATTCCACGCTTTGGGAGTGCTGCGAGGCCTGATTCAGATAACCCCCGTTTGGCAGGCGGATTGTAATTGGAGCTGTTACTCTGCCTCCGCTCATATATCTTGCTTTTGCAATCTGGTTGATTATCTGGTCTGCTGCAACGGCATAAAAATCGCCGATCATAAATTCGACTATCGGCCTGAACCCTCTGAGGGCAGCTCCTAACGCCGCACCCGTAAAGCAGGACTCTGAAATAGGAGTATTTATTACCCTTTCAGGGCCGACTTTCTGGGGCAGATCTTTTGTTACGCCTGAATAAGCTCCGCCGGTGGCTATATCTTCACCCATTATAAAAACTTTGGGGTCTCTTAACATTTCTTCTTCAATAGCCTCGCTTATTGCCTGCCTAAATGTAATTTTTCTCAAAACTTTATTACTCCTTCAGGTAATCTTTTACAGATTCTTGCGCTGGAAGATAAGGGGAATTTTCGGCAAATGCTACTGCCTGCTTCATCTCCTCCGATACTTCCGAAGTTATTTTTTCCAGATCTGATACATTAAAGTCTGATCTGGCCTTTATTTTTTCAAAAAATATTTTTATCGGGTCATATTTTGGCAGATCATTTAAGTCCTCTGCTGACCTGTAATTCTGAGGGTCGCCTATCCAGTGTCCTTCACGTCTGTGAGTCACAGCTTCTATAAGCACCGGATGGCTGTTTTTTCTTATTTCTTCAACTGCCTTTTTGCAGGCAGAATAAACTTCAAAAACATCGTCGCCGTTAATCAGCTGCGAAGGAATATCGTAGCCGAGACCTCTTTTATAAATATTAGGAGTGCTGCAGCCGTAATCACTTGTAGTCGAAATGGCATATCCGTTGTTTTCACATAAAAAAATTATTGGAAGCGAAAAAATTCTGGCAAAATTGAGGCTTTCCCCAAATGTTCCCTGATTTGACGCACCGTCTCCAAAAAATGCAACAGTGACGCTGTCATCCCTGTTTAATTTTGAAGCAAGCGCTGATCCGCATGCTATTGGAAGGCCTGCTCCAACTATACCGTTTGCACCCAGTATCCCAAGCTCGATATCAGCAATATGCATGGAGCCTCCTTTGCCTTTTGAGTATCCATCTGCTTTTCCAAGGAGCTCTGCAAACATTTTGGATATGTCTGCCCCTTTAGCTATCATGTGACCGTGCCCTCTGTGGGTGCTGGTTATGAAATCCTCTCTTTTTAGTGCGGTGCAAACTCCGGCAGCAATTGCCTCCTCGCCCAGATAGACATGAACAAAATCTCCCTTTATAATGTCTTTTTCTTTATAGGCTTTTGCGAATTCCTCAAAAAATCTGATTTTTATCATCAGATAATAAAATTGCAGTACGATATTATATGGCAGTTCTTTGAAATCACTATATGACAGTTTCTCTAAATCGCTGTTTTCTTTGCCAAAATCTTCCTCATCTTTTTGGACGCTCACGGTTTCCCCGTCTTTGGCAAATTCCAGCTTAAGGTTGTTTTCCTCTATATAATCGTATGCCAGAGGAGTAATTATAGACCCCTTTTTGAGAATTATTGTTCCGGCTCCCTGTCCCGCCAGTTTTTCTACATACTCTTTTGTAACGATTTCTTTTTGCAAATCAGGCTCCCAGAAAATGCCTTTTATTTTATAAATTTAAGGCAGTATTTAATTTTACTAACGATTTTATCATAAGAATATAGATTATGTGCACAAAATTTTTTAATTCTGCCTGTTTTTTACCAAAAAAACTTAAATATATTTTAATATCATAAAAATTTGATGTTAACCCTCTTTTTTATGGATTATTTATGTAAATTGTGTTTGAAACCATCAAAAGCCGGCTGTATTGCCGGCTGCTCAACAGAAACTAATCAGGATGCAATCCAGAGTGATAAATATTTTTTTTAAATATTTATTGTGCTATAATTCATCGAATTGTATTAGTAAAGCTATGTTAAAATTTTTAAATAATTAAAATTATTAAGAATTGTAAATTGTGTTTATGAACTTATTTAAAAAGTCT
>CAYNMO010000001.1:23803-28954 GCA_964398155.1 uncultured Actinomycetota bacterium
AAACAATATCGGTAATAAAGAATTTATGTTATTTTTATTGGATGTAAAAAAATAAGAAGAAAAACCGCAAAATCTGATAATTTTTTAAAAATAAAAGTATCGGTATTAAAAAATCATATCAGTATATTACATTACCAAACATACTGATTTTTATTAAAAGCAACAGAGAAGGAAAAGAATGAAAAAGACTATAATTATTGTTCTTGTACTTGCACTGGCATTGGCATTGGCAATGGCAGGCTGTACAGCTCAAACCGCAAAAAGCAATGCAAAAATCGGCATTATACAATATGTTGAGCATGTTGCACTTGATTCTGCCCGTGACGGATTTATTAAAGCGCTTAGTGACAAGGGCTATGTAGACGGTAAAAATATCGCAATAGATCTTCAGAACGCACAAGCTGATCAAAGCAACCTTTCAACTATAAGCGACCGTTTTGTAAGCAACAAGGTGGACCTGGTACTGGCTATTGCAACTCCGGCAGCTCAGTCTATCGCAGGAAAGACAACCACAATACCAATACTTGCAACTGCTATTACTGATTTTGTATCTGCCAAACTGGTAAATTCCAATGAAGCACCTGGCGGTAATGTCAGTGGAACTACGGACATGAATCCAATAAAAGAGCAAATAGATTTACTGGTCAAGCTGGTTCCAAATGCCAAAACAGTTGGCGTAATATATACTTCCAGCGAGGACAACTCGATACTTCAGGCAGCAATTGCAAAAAAAGCAATCGAAGCTCTTGGTCTTAAATATATAGAAGTTACTGTTACCAATTCTAACGATGTTCAGCAGGCTGCTCAGTCTATAGTTGGAAAATGTGACGCATTATACATTCCTACCGATAATGTGCTGGCGTCTTCAATGCCGGTAATCCACGGTGTAACACTTGAGTCAAAAACTCCGGTAATCTGCGGTGAATCAGGAATGGTTGTAAACGGCGGACTTGCAACACTTGGAATCAATTACACCGATCTGGGTTACACAACAGGTCTTATGGCTGTAAAAATTTTAAAGGGAGAAGCAAAGACGGCAACCATGCCAATTGAATCTGCAAGCGGATTTGATTTTGCAATAAACGGAACTGTCGCCACTGAAATTGGTCTGACAATTCCAAAAGATCTTGAACAGTATATTATTAAAAAATAATCTTATATAGCATGATGGCGGGATAATTTATTAATTCCCGCCTTTCTTTGATAAAAAATTGGGGATGGAATAATTATATGCTGCAAATATTAATGGGAGCTATTTCTCTTGGCCTTTTGTGGTCAATTGTTACCATTGGTGTTTATATCACATACAGAATTCTGACCATCGCGGATCTGACTGTCGAAGGAAGCATCGTTACGGGTGCAGCCATAGCTGCATTTGCTATTACCAAAGGTATTAATTCTTATGCGGCAGTAGGGCTGGCATTTATTGGCGGCCTTGCTGCCGGTCTTGTAACCGGACTGCTGCACACAAAACTTAAAATTCCCTCTCTTCTTTCGGGAATCTTAACAATGATTGCCCTGTATTCTGTCAATCTCAGGATTATGGGGAAAGCCAATATATCTCTTTTGCGTATGAAAACTTCTTACAGCGTGTTTGAAAATATGGGGCTAAACCATAACTCTTCCGTTATTATACTGGGCCTGATTTTTGTCGGCAGCATAATTGGTGTTTTATATTGGTTCTTTGGAACAGAAATAGGATGCGCAATAAGGGCTACAGGAGATAACCCGCAAATGGTTCGCGCGCAGGGAATCAATACAAATACAACAATTATACTTGGCCTGATGATCAGCAATGGTCTGGTAGCTGTTGGAGGGGCGCTTATTGCACAAAGCCAGAGCTTTGCAGATGTGCAAATGGGTATCGGTTCAATAGTCATAGGACTGGCATCAGTAATTATCGGAGAAGTTCTCTTTGGTAAAAAGAATTTCTTTACCAGACTTCTTTCACTTGTGCTTGGTGCTATTACATACCGTATCATTATTGCGCTGGTTCTAAAACTTGGAATGCCTGCCAACGACTTAAAGCTTTTTACAGCCATAACAGTTGCTGTTGCTCTTGCCCTGCCGGTGTTTGGCACTTATCTTGCTCCTCTTAAAAAATCCATGAAAAGGGGAGAGTAAATGCTTAGAGTAAAGGGAATAACCAAAGTATTTAATCCCAGAACAATTAATGAAAAAATAGCATTGCACAATGTTAGTCTCACCCTTAAGCCAGGTGATTTTGTAACACTTATCGGTGGTAACGGCTCCGGCAAATCAACATTGTTAAATTGCATAACGGGGGTTTATCCAATAGACAGCGGTTCAATTATTATAGATGAAATTGATGTCACAAAGCTAAGTGAATATAAGCGAGCGGCAATACTTGGGCGAGTATTTCAGGATCCTTTAATGGGCACAGCGGCTAATATGGGCATCGAAGAAAATCTGGCACTTGCCTTCCGACGCGGACAGCGTCGCAGTCTTGCATGGGGAATAAGCAATAAAGAGCGTGAGCATTACAGAGAAATACTTAAAAAACTGGATCTGGGTCTGGAAAATCGCCTCAGCACCAAAATAGGCCTGCTTTCCGGAGGCCAAAGACAGGCTTTAACACTTTTAATGGCTACAATAAAAAAACCAAAGCTTCTGCTCCTGGACGAGCATACTGCAGCACTTGATCCCAAGACCGCACAAAAAGTCCTTGAACTAAGCGAAAGAATCATCAAAGAGGAGAATCTGACAACGCTGATGGTAACACACAATATGCGTGACGCTATAAAACATGGCAATCGGCTGATGATGATGCATGAAGGAAGGATAATTCTTGATATAAAAGATGAAGAAAAGCAAAAACTTACCGTGGAAGATCTGGTGGCGCGCTTTGGCCATATCAGCGGCGAAGAATTTGCAAATGACACAGCACTCCTGACCTAATAGTAATAGGGGACGCTCCTCTTTTGAGCACGGTTTTAGCTATTTTTTAAATTCAAGCTTATTTTCCCATTTATCACGATATTTTTGCCGGCCTTCAACCCAAGCATTTACCACTGTATAATCCGGAGTAATCCAGACACCCATTCCGGTTTTTACGGACACCTATTCTGGAATTAAACGGACAGCCATTCCGGAAATAAGCGGAACCTTAGATTTCCAAATCTTTATTAAATAATAGAAAAAATACTTCTACCAGAAAAAATTGTAAATAGGGGACAGTCCCCTTTTGAGCACGGTTTTAGCTATTTTTAATAGCAAGCTAATTTTTCTTCAGCATAAAGCAAATATCAGACTCAAAATGGAGCATCTTTTTATTCTTTGATGTCCCCACTGCTAACCTCTACGTAAAAAACGTACTATTATTATAGAAAATACAGGGGTAAGGGGCTTTTGAAAAGAAAAAACGCTCAATGAATGGCAAAGAAACAGTAAAGTTTCTTTGGAAAACATCCCGATAAAACAATCGCAGGCTATTTTTTTGGGTAGGCATTCTAATAAAAAAAACAATTCAGGCGTTATTTTGCCTACTCAAATCAGGATTTGAATATTTCATATTCAGCTAAAAAATTTATGCTAATATCGTGCTTAAAAGAGAAGCGTCCCCTAAATACCCTAAATATTCTTAATATCGTGCTTAAAAGAGAAGCGTCCCCTAAATATTCTTCAGTTTAAAAATTTATGCTAAAACCGTGCTCAAAAGAGAAGCGTCCCCTAAATATTTTGCTTTATACGGGGGACCAGTATCTGTATATTTCCCAGGGCAGCTGGTTTAATGCATCAGCTTTTTCGCTAAGGAAAAAGATGCTTTCCCCCTCTGCGCCTGCCCAGCAAACGACAAATAAAAGCCCATCTACGGTTTTTGTTGCAAATAATATTGAAAACAGTTTTGGATCAATTTTTCCGCCGTCGTCTACACGCCATGCGCTTTGACCATCACTGACAACAGGGAAGTCCATAAATTTTATTCCCTCAGCTGTTTTTATGGCAATGCTCATCAGGAAGTTGTTTCCATCCGGCGCAAAAAGCACAACCAGGATCTTGGACCCGTCACTATATTCATTAATAGTCCAGGCATTACTAACACCCCGTCCTCTGATTCCCTCGATTTGTGTTTTGGTTGCGGCGTCAAGAACAATGGTCCCATTACCCAAAGACTCAAGTAGGCTGTTCTGGTTTATGGCATTTGAATTACAAAGATAATATGTCTTGTTTGCAGTCAGCGCATTTCCAGGAGAGCCATATACATAACCTTCCATATTGTTAAAGTTAGATGTGACTGCTCTGCTGCTGTCCTGTGCGTTGCTGTTTTGTTTTTTGATATATTCGATCGGATAAAACTTCCCGTTGTCTCCTATGGCGCCATTTAACTGTTCAAATCCTGCCGCACCATCTTCACTATAAAAGCTTATCAGTTTGTCTCCAGTGTCATTTGCGAAGGCGAAAAATGGGGCCAGGGTCGCAATGTCTGTCAAATCAGCATTTCCAGCTATCTCTGCGGAAGTTTCCGTAGTTGTCTCCACCGGAACAGTAGTTTCAGTAACAACATCTGCCACCGTAGTTTCACTTGATGCGCTTGACGCGGAAGTAGAATTTGAACTGCTCTCCGATCCTGAAGTTGTAGTGGTGTCAGTTGATACAACAATACCGCACATGTTGCATAGAGCAGCAGTTCCAAACAGCAGTATCGCCAGTAATGCAAAAATTATTATAAATAATTTATTCTTTTTCATTGCAGCTCTCCTTTGGACAAAAAGATTTTAACTGTATCAGAATAATGCACTCTCAAATGCTCATTCGGACGTCAGATGCGTCCAAATAGCAGCCGACAACTTTTGCTTTGGCGTATCAGAATAAAGCATTGTCAAATGATCATCCAAACCCTAATGTTTCTAATTTTATCATAAGAAACATTTTTTATTAATAATAGCATTTTAGCCAGCATTCATCAGAAACCTATTAGTTTATGGTGAATAACTCATTTTGCACAAAAACATTCACTTCAGTCTGACTAAAAGTTTCCCGTCCATACCCTTTTACCCAATTACTTGCCGGAAACTAATTACCTATAATCCAGGAGATTATTAATCTTCAAACAAGCTTCTGGATAAAAAGAAAATATGGCGCTAAAATAAATTAAAATAAATTTTCTTTATATTTTGACTTAATAAACAT
>CAYNMO010000001.1:28964-41344 GCA_964398155.1 uncultured Actinomycetota bacterium
AAGTAAAAAAGAATAAAAAAACAGACAACCCAAATAATTTCAGCCTTCAATGATTATTTTTTGTTGACGGTCAAAAAATAAATTAGAAACATGATTATATCATGGTTCAATATTCTTGAAAACTCTGACAAACACATCTTGGCATGTATTAAAAATAAACTTAATAAACATACAGCAGAGGGGGAGGAACATGTTAAGCAGGTCAACAAGAATATTATACGCATTTCTCAATTTAATCGGTTTTGCCGCCGTAGTTATCGTAAACGCACTTGCAGTAATTCTGCCCTTAAACAACAGGACTACTCAGGAACTTTCAGACAAATATCCGAATTTATTTGTCCCGGCTGGTATCACCTTCTCAATATGGGGCATTATTTATATTCTTCTGCTTTTGTTTAGCATTTATCAGCTCATTATTTCCTTCAAAAAAGATACCGGCGAAAGAGAAATTTTTGAAAAAATAGGCATATTATTTTTTGCTTCAAGCATCTTTAATGTTGCCTGGATTCTTGCCTGGCACTATGAAATTGTATGGCTGTCCCTTATAATAATGGTCCTTTTCCTGGTAAGTCTTCTGGCGATTTATATAAGACTTGGCATTGGAAAAGCAGTGGTAAAGAATTCTCAAAAAATTATGGTTAATATCCCTTTTAGTGTATATCTGGGCTGGATTAGCATTGCCACAATTGCAAATGTTACGGCTTTGCTTGTTAAAATTAACTGGAATAAATTTGGCATAGGTGATCAGGTATGGACAGTTATTTTAATTGCAGTCGGAATTTTAATTACACTTATTACTTTATTTTTAAGAAATGATATTTTTTACTGTCTGGTCGTTGTCTGGGCGTTTGTTGGCATTCTCTTAAAAAGAATAGCCGACAGCAGTGCGAGTGATTTGACAGTAATAGTCGCAAGTATAGCCGGTATTTCCTTAATAGTTCTTGGGATTGTTTTGCAGCTGGCAAGAAAGAAGAAGATTTACTGATGAACGCCGTTTCTGCCTGTTGCAAAACGGAGTAAATCAATATTTTCTTGTATTATGATTTATATTGTGAATAATTATCATTTGCGATCCATTAATATTAATATGCTGGATCCGGCTGATAATGTTTTACAGCATCTGGCTGTGAGCTTTAAGGAAAATAACTTTAAAATAATTGGGGATGTAGTTCAGTGGGAGAACGCTTGTCTGGCAGACAAGAGGTCGGCGGTCCGACTCCGCTCATCTCCACCAATTTTTTGACGCAATTAAACAGCAAGGAGTCCATAAGAGATTTGCAAAAAATATACCCATCTTATTTTATTGCATCACCAGGACTCCGCGCGCCCAAAAACATGCCCCTTTTCGTTAAAAAATTCCAGCCAAATCCAAATACAGCAAGATCTTTATTCCACATATATTGTTTCATCAAGACCTGCAATCTTAAAAACTTTTAATACAGCAGGCTCTTTATTCCACATTTAAAATTTCATCAAATCCTGCAATCTTAAAAACTTTTTTTACACCGGGGGCCGAGTTGGTCACTCTTAATTTATTTACTCCTATTCTTTTTGCAACCATGGTGCAGATTCTTAAAAAAATTGATGAAATATAATCCACTCCGCTCATATCAAATTCAACTTCTTCGCTGTCAGTTCCAAGTGCCTCCATTAATTCAACATCCATATTGGCGCAACTGGCAGTATCTAATTTTGTTGAAAATGTAAATATTTTTTTGTTCCCTGAAATATTTAGCGTAAACACTATTTTCTCCTGTCTAGTAATTTTTATTATATTCTTTTTCAATCATTTCGCTGTTATAAGCTTCATTAAGATAAAGAGATTTGTCAATTTTATCAAACTTCTGGTTAATTCTCTTTCTTGCTATCCTCTGAATATTTAACAGATGTTTTGCAGTGACATTATCGGTGGTAATATTTTTACCACCTGAACCGCAGCCAAGAGTTAAAGAGGCTGCCAGAGTATTTACTATTGCCCCGACTGCTCCCTGTGATGAAGGCATGTTAACAACAATTCTACCTGCATTCATTACCATTGAAAATTCTCTTATCTTTTTCTCATCATTTGAAAAAATGCTTGCCGTATGTCCTGCGCCACCATGATAATTAAGATCAATACACAGATTAACTGCGGCCTGGTAATTTTCGGCTACATAAAATGCTATAACAGGGGCCAGAATTTCGTAGGAAATAGGGTATTTCTCTCCAACTCCGTCCAGTGGAGCTATAAGAAGCACTGCTTCTTTAGGGATTGTAATTCCGGCAAGTTCGGCAATAAATTTTGCTGATTTTCCCATTGTTACCGTGCTCATTACTTTCTTTGCTGAATCAAACACAACAGCAGAAACTTTGGCTGTTTCCTCGGGATTCATAAAATAGCCTCCCAGATTAACAAGCTCATCTTTAACCGATTGAGCAATATCTTTTTCAACAATTATTGCCTGCTCACTTGCACATACTGTCCCGTTATCAAACAATTTTGACGACATGATCTGAGAAACTGCATATTTGACATCAGCACTTTTTTCGATAAAGACCGGAACATTACCTGCTCCCACACCCAGTGCCGGTGTGCCGGAACTGTATGCCGCATTAACCAGGCCTCCGCCCCCTGTTGCCAGAATTAATGCCATATCTTTATGAGCCATCATTTTCTGGGTCTCTTCTCTTGTACAGCTTGGTATCCACTGTATACAGTTTTCCGGAGCATCTTCTGATAGGGCTGCTTCGTAACAGATTTTAGCTGCTTCAACAGAACAATTTACGGCATTTGAATGCGGACGGATAATTATCGGGTTTCTGGTTTTTAAAGCTATCAGGATTTTAAATATTACAGTAGATGTAGGATTGGTAACTGGAGTAATTGCAAAAATAGGGCCAAGCGGCTGGGCAATTTCTGTTATTCCGGATACTTCATCATCTGAAATAATACCAACGGTCTTAACATTTTTGATATCATCATATACCAGCTGGGTTGCAAGTACGTTTTTAATGACTTTATCTTCAAATCTGCCCATTTTTGTCTCATCAACTGCCATTTGGGCAAGTTTTATACGGTTATTGAATCCGGCGGTGTAGACAGCTTTGACTATTCTGTCTGTCTGCTCCTGATCCAACTGACCAAAAATTGCTCCTGCGTTAACTGCATTATCCATAATAGTCTGGATTATAGAATCATCTGCCAAGGTAACCTCTCTTATCGTATTGTTTGTTAAAAATTAAATAATAAAATATAAAAATTAAATTATATGAACTCTTTTAAAAAAATTGCCCTATTTTCCAAAAATATTAAAAGCCGGCTTACTTGTAATATGTATTTTTATAATAAATAAATATTGTCCTAAAAAATAATAAATAAATATTATCCTAAAAACAAAAATTACTAAAATCTGACAGCTTTTTTAATAAAGTTTTTTAATGACGGTGAGGACATTCCTGTCTTCTTTATACATGTAATTTACCTCATCCATTAATTTTTTAACAAGCAGGATTCCAAACCCTCCAATATCTCTGTCTTCTATTGGTTTGGTAATATCCGGGTCTGGCTTTTCAAGTGGATTAAAAGGTATCCCGCCATCTTTAAAAACAATGATTAGCAAGTCATCTTTTTTCTCAATGCAGACTTCCAAATCGCCCTTCTTATCCGGATAAGCATAATTTATTACATTAATAATAATTTCTTCGACAACAATAAGTATGTCTGACATAATATCGCTCCCGACGCAGCTGTCATCAATCTGCGCCTGAAGAAAATCCATAAATTTTTCATAATTATCAAGGCTTGCCGCAAGTTTTAAGTTTTTTATCATCAGTTTTTATAGGTAATGTTTTGTGCCTATCGGCAAATTTATTATTTTAAATCATTTTCCATAATTATTCATGTTTCTTTGAGCTCAACTACAAGCATGGTTATGTCATCAGCCTGTTCTGCTCCACCGGCAAAAACATCCACGTCAGCTTTTATTGCTCTGATGAGATCCTGCAGACCGGAGATATCTCTTTTCTCATCAAGTGCTTTAATAAGTCTTTCCTCAGAGTACAGTTCATCTTTTTCATTCATTGCTTCAGTGACTCCGTCGGTATAGCAGAAGATCCTGTCTCCTTTTGAAAGCTGTAGCTCCTTTGGTTTAAAAGAAATATTTTCCATTCCTCCAAGAACAAATCCGCTGTTAACCGGAAGCCACTCGTAATTACTGCCGGCTCTTTGGACAAGTGGGGGATTGTGACCCGCATTTGCATAAGAGAGCAAACCATTTTTTAAGTCTATAATGCCCAGAAATAACGTAACAAACATATTGCTTTCATTGTTTTCACACAAAGAATTGTTTGCCCTGTATAAGATATCCCCGATTTCATAACCGGCAAGAGCATTGTTTTTTATTATGTTCTTTGAAACCATCATAAAAAGTGCGGCAGGAATACCTTTTCCTGATACATCGGCCATAACAAATGCAAGCCTGTCATCACCAATTAAAAAATAATCATAAAAATCTCCACCCACTACTTTTGCCATATGCATGCTGGCATAAATATCAAACTCTTTTCTATCCGGGAAAGCCGGGAATCTGGTGGGGAGCATGCCGCTCTGAATCTGTGCAGCAAGGGCAAGCTCGCTGTTCATTCTCTCCTTCGTTGCTGTTTCCGCAGCAAGGTTTGTAATATATTTTTTAATCTCAACAGTCATATTGCCAAATGAATCGGCCAGCTCTTCAATCTCGTCACCGGTCTTAACATCAATTTCAACATCAAAATCGCCTTCAACTACCTTCGATACTTTTCCGGTAAGATAGGCAATCGGTTTTGTTATTCTTCCCGAAAGAAGGAAACTCAGAATTATTATTACTGCCGCTGAAAGAATGGCAACTGCACCAAAAAAAATACTTACAGTCATGATATTTTTGTTGACTTCGCCTATAGCCTGAGATGCAAGAGTAATAATGGAAGCCTTGCTTTGAAGAGCCGGCTGAATGACTTCACTGACATCAATCATCGTGGCTATTGACCAGGGTAAATTTTGCATTGGAGAATATGCAAAAAAAACATCCCTGCCATTGTATACCAGCCGCGCAACGCCTGACTTTCTGGCAATCATTTTTTCCGCAGCAGCTTTAAGGATTATATTATTGCTTTCCAGGAAATTTTCCCGAACAATTGTGTCCCCTGATTTTTCAATGGTGGGGGAAATTATCATGTCCCCTTTTTCATTTAGAACAAAAGCATAACCTGTTGCCCCTATTTTGGTGCCTACTATAATATCGTTTAATGTAGTAAGAAGGGAATCCAGTGCTACAACCCCCTTGAAATTGCCTGCCGCGTCATAAAAAGGAGCTGCGCAGGTAATAGTCAGCCCTCTTCCAAGCGCATCATCATATATGTCAGTCCATACAAGGCTTTTTTTCTCTTTTGCAAGCATGTACCACGTGCGCTTCCTGGGGTCAAGCGTCCTTATGCTGTTACCAGGCTCCCTGTCAGCCAGGACTATAAAGCCGCTCTCAGTGCCAACATAAGCGCCCATGACATCACTGTCATTTTCCACTATGCTGTAAAGTATGTCAGTAGTATTGGAAACAAGGCCTATTTCCCCCGCAATGGCCTCAAGCGTTGTGTCATCTGAATAAAGAAGGTGCGGGACTAATATGCCTTTGCCTGATGACAGTAAAGAATCTACTGTAAATGGAATATAGCCTTCCGGGTCAGAATAAATATCCTCGCACTGCATGGTCATAAACTGCACATATTTCTCCAGCCTTCCAAGCTTTTCATCGCTTAACTGCGCTTTACTTTTTGAAATTTCAGAAAGCTGTGAGACTGTCTGGGTTTCCAGCGCATCCTGACTGTCCCTGGCTGCAGTTTGCCCAAGGTTGCTGTTGGACTGTATTATATGGTCCCTCATGTTGATCATGCCAAAAACTGCAGTAAGGATTATGACGACAAGCGACAACAGGGAAACTGATAATACCATAAATAGTATTTTTTCTTTGATGCTTCTTTTTCTTGTCTTCAAGCAAACCTTCCCACAATAATTGAAACTATAAAAATATTATCAACTGCTTATTAATAATATAATATTACATTTTTATTTCAGTTTTCTTTATTTTACTGATAAAAACTTCTCCAGATATTGATTAAAAAATCCTGGGATGGCCGCAATCTGCCTGTGAAAAAAGCCTGCAACTATGGCAGTTTTTTACCATAGTATTAACATAATTAGGAATTGCCTGCCAGGCAGGACACATAGTAAGACTGCCACCTTCAACTTCTAAAAAATCGATTCCGCCAATCCCCCCGCTTACAAGGCCAAGTTCCTCTCCGGATAGCAATGATGCTGCATCAAGATTATTGAGCTCTTTATCTGGTTTTTTCATTTAAACTTTTTCCTTTATCCGCTTTTTTTTAAATAAAAAACATTATGCTGCTGTCTCTTTATACGCAGGACTATTCAAAGATGCTCATATTTTTTTAAATAATCTGGTTTTTATTCAATTGTCATAATACCTGAAAATCCTGTGATATTAAAAACTTCTTTTACCGATTCGTTGGCGCCAGTGATTTTCATTTCCGCGCCCGCTGCGGTTGCTTTTTTCTGGGCAGTCAGAAAAACCCTCAGTCCGGCGCTGCTTATATATTCCAGGTTCAAAAGATCAAAAACAAGATTTTTAAATTCTTCTTCAAAAACTGTTCCCAGCTCAGCGGACAATTCGCCTGAAGTTATTGTGTCGAGCCTTCCTTCAAGAGAAATGTTTACGGTATTATCAATAACTGTTTTTGTAATAATCATTGTTACTGCCCTCTCTGTTAATAAAAATATTGTATTTAAAGTGTCTGTCTTTTTGCCAGATCATAAAATAGTCCCTGTTTTGCAATAAGCTCATCGTAATTTCCATCTTCTGCAATCCTACCACTTTCAAGAACAATTATTCTGTCACAGTGCTGAATTGTTGACAGGCGATGTGCTATGACAAGCCGTGTGCTCTTAAGCTTTTCGATGCTCTCAGAAACATGCTTTTGCGTTATATTGTCAAGAGCAGAAGTCGCCTCATCCAGGAGTATTATTTTAGGCTTGGACACAACAGCTCTCGCAATAAGAATTCTCTGGCGCTGCCCACCTGAAATTCCTCCGTTTCCTTCAGATATCACGGTGTGCATGTTCATGGGCATGGCACGAATATCCTCGTCGACACCTGCAAGTTTTGCAGCCTCCCAGGCATCATTTAGTGTCATCCAGGGCGCACCGATGATTATATTTGAAAAAATACTGCCGGGGAACAGTTTGCCGCCCTGCATGTTAACGGCAATACACTGCCGAAGAGATGAAGCATCTATTTTTTCAAGATCCTGTCCGTCATAATATATTGCACCTGTCTCCGGTTTCTCAAAACCAAGAAGCAGTCTGAAAAGCGTGGATTTGCCGCAGCCTGTTCTGCCTGCAATTGCCACATATTCCCCACTTTTTATCTTAAGGGATATGTTGTCAAGTATCAGAGGCGAATTGCTTTCATAGCGAAATGAAAGACTGTTGATTTCTATAACTCCGGAGAGCGAGGTGACTATCTTTTTATTTTTGCTGTTTTCCGGCACGGCCTCTATGATTGGCTGAACCATTTCAAGGAGAGGTTTAATATTTACAGCAGTCATTGCAATGCCAGACAAAGCCATAATAGCACCACTCACGGCACCATAAGCAACATTAAAAGCCATATAATCTGCTGGAGATATTTTTGAAGTTCCTGCAAAATAGAATAAAACAAGACTGCTTCCTAAAGTTATTAAAACGGATATTGCTGAATTGAGACGCAAAAACATCGGCGGGGCATAAGAAAGTCTGCCCTGTTCTTTGTAGCGCTCAGCCCATTTTGCAAAAGCTCTTTTTTCGGCTCCGGCAAGTTTGATTTTCTGTATTCCTGTAAAAAGAGAATATATGAGGCCTGACTGCCGCGCGGAAAGTTTCATCAGTCTGCGGGATATTTTTAGCTGAATGAAGGATGTCAGCACTGAAAATGCCATCATAAAGATTAAGCAGAGCATACCAGGTATTACAAGCGTTGGCGCATATCTTAGCATCTGAAAAATAAAGACAAAAGAAAATACTGCCGAAAGGCCTGTTGTAAGAACGGCATCTGAGAGCACCGAGCAAAGCGCATCCATGCTCATGACGCGGCTGCTAAGCTCTCCTGTTGTATATGGCTTAAAAAAATTAGCCGGCAAGGCAAAAACACGCATCATTGTCGCACTTTGGACCGATATATTAATCTTGTCTCTAAGCCTTGCCAGTATTATTCCCCTCGCAATCCCAAATATTGTAGAACCAAACAACACACCTGTCAGAAGGGAGGCAACCGGCAGAATATTACTCTTTATTCCCGATGGGATAATGCCGTCAAATATCTGCTTGTTCATATATGGCATAAACATCCCTGTTAGGGATACTAAAAGACTGACCACAAGGACAAAAACAATATCGTCTCTGGTAATGGCCTTAAGCATAAACAATATGAGATCCATAATCCGGAGTTTTTTGGCTGGAAGAGCACGGTAAAAATAAAATGCATCAGTATTTATGTTTTTGGCAGTTTTTCTGTTTATTTTAATGGTTTTGCCCTTGATGTCACAATATTCATACCCTGAATATCTGTTCTGGCTTATAACAACCACTTCGCCTGCGGAAGTACTTCCAAGAAGGCATCCTGTTGCATCCTTCCACCAGTCGCCTTTAAGCTCCACTCTGCGGCGCATAACTCCGGAAGGTCTAAGCATGTATGTCAGCTGAGCATTTAAGTCTGTAATATTTTCAGGAACTTCAGGAACTTCCGCTTCAAGCATGCTTAAAACCTTTGCTATAGCGCCCCTTACTTCACCATTTGAATTTTTTCCAGAAAACACAGGGTCAAGTATGGAGGCAAGACCACAGCAGGCATCGCTAAAAACTGCTTCATCATTTTCCCGCCTTGTATTTATCTGGTCATCAAAAATATTAAAACCCATTTAATTTCCTGTCCTGTACCTTTTATGATCCTGTTTTATAAAAAATAAATATTTCCTGTTTTAGTCTGTTGACACCAGTCTGGCATACTGGCCTTTTCTGGCGTAAAGCTCCTCATGAGTTCCGCGCTCCACCGCAAAACCATTTTCCAGCACAATTATTTCATCACAGTCTCTTATAGTGGAAAGTCTGTGTGCAATGATGATACAGGTGGCATTTACGGCCCGTATATTTTTTATAACTGTCTCCTCTGTTTTGGCATCGAGCGAACTTGTTGCTTCATCAAGAATAATGACTGTCGGCTCGGCTGCAAGCACTCTTGCAATCTCAAAACGCTGCCTCTGGCCTCCTGAAAAGTTCTTGCCGCCTTCCCTTATAATATGATCGTATCCTTCCGGACGTGCCACTATTACATCGTGGATATCTGCATCCCTTGCTGCCATAATTACTGCAAAATCCTCTATGGACTGATCCCACATGCTTATATTGTCTGCGACACTGTCTTCAAAAAGGGTTATGTCCTGGTCAACCATGGCAACAGAACTTTTAAATATGTATTCATCAATATTTTCTTTTTTTTGACCATCAAACAGTATTTCTCCGCTCCATGGCTTGTATAAACCGGTAATAAGTTTTGCAAGAGTTGATTTCCCGCAGCCGCTTTCTCCGACAAAGGCAACAGAGGAACCTGCTTTTATGGTCATGGAAAAATCTTTAATAAGCGGTTCTGAAAGCCTGTTATATCCAAATGTCAGATTATTAATTTCAATATTTCCTGAAAGTTTGCTGGTGTTCTGCTGATTTTTAATATCCTGAGGGCTTCTGGCAGTTTGCGGAGACTCATCAGTTTTATAATTTAAAACATCTTCGACAACTTCCATCTGCGCCCTCATTGTAATAAAAGTTTCTCCAACGGAGACAAGCTGGCTTACAGGGGACAAAAAAGAAGACAGAAAGCTTTGAAATGCAAGAAGCATGCCAATTGTAAATTCTCCATCCAGTATGAGATATACTCCGGACATAAGTATTGCAATATTTGCCAGCTGCTGCAAAACAGAAGGGATTGCGCCGAAATACTGGGTGAATTTGGAAATAGAAATCTGTGCATTGTGCTGATTTGCATAATATCCCGCCCACTTCTCAAAATATCCTGCTTCAGCACCAGAAGCTTTAAGTGTTTCAATCATTTCTATCCCGGTATTGGTGCTTCCCGCAAGTTTACCGCTGTTTAACTGTGCTGTACGGCTTAAGTTTACCATTTTATCGGCAGTGACCCGCATCATAATAAGATTTAAAATCGCAGCAGCTATACCAATTATGGTAAGAGGAAGGCTGTATTTAATCATCACAAACAAATATAAAAAAAGAAGAACAATATTGACCAGAACGGGAGCAATTTTTTGAATGAGTGCGCCGGCAATTGCTTCATTGGAACGCTGCCTGGCAGCTATATCCCCCGCCCATCTTTGCGAAAAAAATTCCATGGGAAGGCGCAGGACATGCCACATAAATTCTGCATTTGCAGTTATTGCAAACCTCCCGTTGATGCGCAGCCAGTAAAGGCTTTGCACTGCCGTAACAGCAAACTGGAAGAGAACAGTAAAACCCATGGCGGCTATTAACGGAACAAGCCATTCAGGGGTTTTTCCTGAAAGAATATTATCCATAAAAATTTTTGAAAACAATGGCGTTACTACGCCTATAAGAGCTAGCAAAGCACTGACAAGCATCACAAACACAATTGAAGCAAAGGAACCCTTTAACCTACGAAGTGCAAATTTCCAGACGCTTTTTGGCTTTCCTTCAGGTTTAAAGTTTCCTGTTTTTTTAAACTGAAGGACGATTCCGGTAAAAGATTTGTCAAATTCCTCCATAGGGACCAAAATGGTTCCTCTTCCGGGGTCATTTATCACAGCCTTATTTCTTTTAAAACCGTTTAGAACGACAAAATGGTTAAAATTCCAGTGGATAATGGCAGGGAATATTATTTTTTGCACAGCCAAAAGCTCCATGCGATAACCGTCGGCCTGCAAACCATAAACCCGTGCAGCTTTTAAAACATTTTTGGCATTGCTTCCGTCGCGGGATACGCCACAGTCAGACCGAAGCTGTTCAAGCGGCAGCCACTTACCATAATAGGCCAGCACCATGCAGAGGCAGGCCGCCCCGCATTCAAGAGATTCCATCTGCATTGCCATCGGAACTTTGGCTACTCTAGGCATTTATCTTATACCACTCTTTTTCTTTTAATCTTTTTTGTAAAAAAAATTAATTCCTGTCAGGAATGTAAATTTATTAAATACCGCTCTTTTTGTTTTAATCTTCTTTGTAAAAAAATTAATTTCTGCCAAAAACCAGCTCATAAGGCCTGCGGACTTTTATTACAATAAGTCCTGAGCAGTATGCACCTTTTTCCAGGGCTATTTCGGCGCCTTTTTTATTAGACCACTTAAGATTTTCGCCATCTTTTTCAAGAGCAATAACTACTTCAACAAAAATACCCTGAGGGATAATGCCCTGCAGATACTGAATATTTCCGTACTTTTCGGTCAGGACCTGCTCGCTTACGGGCTCGTTGCCGATGCTTTGAATTTTACCATAAATGTAACCGTATTCTTCCCTAGCCGCATAATCGGGCGATATCTGAACCTCCATATTTTCCGAAAGACGTTTTGCGGTGCTGATGGGAAGATAACAATATACAGAGAGGCCATTATTGCTATTTGAAAATGCGATTCCCTTTACACTTGCAGTATCTGGGATGACGCCTGTAAATGCCCATACACCTACTGCGAGAACAATTGCAAAAAAGCCTGCCAGGATAACCATTATTCCGGGATTTAAGACCCTTAAATATTCATTTAGCTCATCCGGACTGGAGATCCTTTCCAGTGAACTCTTGCGAAACAGATTGTTTTCCATAAATTCCACCTCTTGATGCTGATATTCAGGGCATTTTATTGGTAAATTCCATAAGTATAATTTTATAACAAGTAAGTATAATATATTTTATTATAATATTTATTTTTATAATTAAGCAGACTTTGCTTAATTATTCTATGATATATCACTAAAAATGTATAGAATAAAAAGGGGACGCTCCACTTTTAAGCACGGTTTTAGCTATTTTAAAAAACAAGTTAAAAAACAGGGGTAAAAATGCCATACTATATCAAATTATTAGATTCATAATATATGAAGTAAAAGAAGATAACCCTATACTTAGAGTGAATTATTAAAAAAGTTAAAATTTATAAATAAACCTAAAAGTAATATATGAATGAAATAGTACAGATATTCTTTGGCTCCCTGCTTGTGGCATTTACCGGGTCATTGATGCCCGGTCCCATGCTGACTCTTGTGATATCAAGTGTGGCCCAAAAAGGATTTAAGACAGCAG
>CAYNMO010000002.1:0-21522 GCA_964398155.1 uncultured Actinomycetota bacterium
TTTTATCTCTTTTGCCAGATCAATAATCATTTCAGTTATGCTTTCTCTTTAATTATATTATTTATGAATAAACTGTAAAAACTATTATCTTACATAAAAATTAAAGCATCGTAAACATATAATAACTCTGATATGACTGTAATCGGATCATTTCAGATAATTATTTTCCAGAGACTAAATAATTTTTCTTATTGCGCTTTCCAGTTTCTCGCCATCAGGAAGCACGTATTTTTTTAATGCATTACTAAAAGGAACCGGTATATCTTCTCTTGTTATCCTGAGAATTGGTTTTTTTAGATATTCATAATACTCTTCCATCAATATTGAAGAAACCATTGATGCAAAACCGCATGCCCTGGGGCTGTCATCCATTATTACCACTCTTCCTGTTTTGGACACAGATTCTTTCAGTGTTTCTTTGTCAAAAGGAAAGAGGGTTCTGGGATCAAAAACTTCAACCGATATTTTATCTGCTTCTAGCTTTTTGGCCACTGCAAGCGCAATATTTACGCAATGCCCGGTAGCGACAACGGTAATATCTGATCCTGTCTTTTTTATCTCGGCTTTGCCCATGGGAATGCTGTACTGGTCTTCCGGAACATCACCTTTTTCTGAGCGAATAATTGCCGGTAAAAATACTGCAACCGGATCATTATCTCTTATAGCTGAAACCAGGAGTCCTTTAGCATCATAAGCATTGGAAGGTACTACAACTTTCATTCCTCCATGAATGAGGAAAGAGTAAGGATTTTCTGAATGCAGGCCGTCATTATTTTTGCAGACACTTTCCTCTGCGCACAGATAAGTAATCGGAAACATTAATTCGCCTCCGGACATGTATCTCAATTTTGCAGCCTGATCAACAAGAGCCGAAAACGAAAGAAAAATATCTTCCATCCTGTTAAACTCTATAACCGGTCTGAGGCCTGTAAGTGCCAGCCCTGTTGCTGTGGAGACTATTGTTGCCTCCGATTTTGGCATATTTACAACTTTATCATTTTTATATGAGTCATTGTTTGAGTTGTCTGAATTTTTTTTATCAGAATACTGCTCTTTTTTCATCAGATAAACATTTTTATCCAGACTGATTTCTGTTTTTAGGCCTTCATGTGCTGCCTGAATGCAAGTTAGCTCTCTCATTAAAACCACCCCTTTCTGGGACTTCCCGGATATTGCGTAGCATACATATCTTTTAAGGCATCTTCCGGCTTCGGCAATTCACCTGATTTTGCAAATTCAACAGCTTCTGTTATTTCCTTTTCAACCATTTCTTTCACAGACTGGATTTCTTCGCTGCTGCATATGCCTTCATCGATTAGTTTTTGAGGCCATGTTGCTATTGGATCTCTTGTTTCCCATTCTGCAATTTCCTCCTGGGAACGATAATGGAGATTTAGAATTTTTTCTGCAGTAAAATGTCCGCAGAATCTGTAGGTATTTGCAACAATATTTATGGGGCCGCCGCCGTTTCTGACTTTTAATACGGATTCTTTTGCAGCAGTATACATTTTTTCAACATCCATTCCGTCAACTTCTATACCCTCAAATCCGAATGCCTTTGCCCTGTCGGTAAGATTTTTGGCGCTGCATGAATACTCAACTTTGGTAGTCACTGCATATCTGTTGTTTTCAACTACAAAAATTACAGGTAAATTGTGTGTTTTTGCCAGATTCATTGATTCATAAATCCATCCTTCTGACATTGCGCCGTCTCCATAAAATACGACAGATATCTGCTTTAACCCTTTAAGTTTGCAGCCTAATGCCACTCCGGTAAAAATAGGGACTTTGCCGGCAACCTCGCTGTCCAGTTCAAATACTCTTTTCTCATTGAAAAGATTAAAGTGCATGGTGCCGCCTCTTCCATGATTGCAGCCTTCCAATTTCCCAAACTGCTCAGCAAAGAGCAATCCGACATTTACATTCCTAACAATTGATGCAGCCTGACCCCTATGGGATACTCCTATAAAATCATCATTGTCTGCTGCATTTAAAACTCCGACAACCACAGCTTCCATGCCAAGCCCGGGGTGAAGCGGGCCTCTTATAAAACCTTTATCCCCAAGCTCAACCACCATCTCGCAATATCTTCTTGTCAGATAAAGGTGTTTATACATTTCCAGACACTTTTTTTTGTTTAAATCCTTATGCATTTGCCCTCCCCATCAGTTCATGTATAGCATTTTCTAATTTTGCGCCATTAGGAAGCACACACTCTTCAAGTGGTTCGCTGAAAGGAATGGGGACATCAGCTCTGGCAATAATTTTAACCGGAGCTTTAATCAGATTAAAATATTCTTCGCCTATTAATGCTGATACCTCACAGGCAAACCCGCATGAAACAGGGCTGTCATCTATAATTACCACTTTCCCGGTTTTGGATATGGATTCTTTTAGCATTTCCCTGTCAAAAGGGAAAAGGGTTCGCGGATCAAATACTTCGACTGATATTTTCTCTTCTTCAAGCTTTCTGGCCACTTCAAGGGCAATATTTACACAGTGTCCTGTAGCAACCACAGTAATATCTGACCCTGTCTTTTTAATATCTGCTTTGCCGATGGCAACGGTATATTGTTCCTCGGGGACCTCTCCTTTTTCTGCAAGAACTCTTGTTGGCAGAAATACTGCAACCGGATCATTATCTCTTATAGCTGAAATTAACAGGCCTTTGGCATCATAAGCACATGATGGAATTACAACTTTCATACCACCTTGAATTAAAAAGGAATAAGGGTTATCAGAATGCTGGCCTGAAATACCGCCCCTTGCTCCTGAGCCCGGGACTATGTAAGTTAAAGGTATTTTAATTTTTCCACCACTGTAAAATCTCAGTCTTTGAGACTGCAGTATTAATTGTTCAAATGCAAAAAAAGTAAATTCATTTATCTGAAACTCAATTACAGGCCTGAAACCGGAAATTGCAGATCCTATTCCGCAGCCGATCATACCCTGCTCAGAAATAGGAAAATCTATTACTCTGTCTTTCCCGTAAGTGCTATAAAGCCCTTTGGTGACGCCTCTTAAACTCTCTCTTACGTCTTCACCCATTACAAGAACTTCATCATTAATCTGCATTTCATTATTTAGGGCTTCTGCCACAGCCTGCAGATATCTTATTTCTCTCATAACAGCCCTCCCGATTTTAAAATATTTGAATAATCATCTGAATACATAAATTTTGTCAGATTTTCCGGCTTTGGATCGCTGCCGGCTTTGCTTAGTTCTACAGCCTTTTTTACAAGAGCGCTGACTTCTATTTGCACGTTTTCCATTTCCTTTTGAGTTAAAATGTTTTTCTCGCGCAATATTTTTGAAAAATTTTCTTTTATTGTTCTGCCGTTAAACTCATTTTCATCATTAATATTTTTACTTTCAGAATTTGACTTGCAGCTGCAAAGTTCAACGTGGAGGCTATTGGTTACACATTCCAATATTGCGGGGCGATTATTCTCCCTGATGCCTTTGACTATGCTTTGAGTTGTGCAGTAAACAGACGCGACATCCATTCCATTAACCGTTGTGCTCTGCATCCCGTAACCCAGCGATCGGCTTCCAAACTCTTTGGACTGTAAAAACTCTTCAGGCATGAGGCCTTTAAAATTTTTACTGTTTTTACATACAAAAAGCATTGGGAGATCAAATGCTGAAGCAATGTTCATGGATTCATGAATAATTCCTTCATTGACGGTCTCATTGTCATAAAAAGCAGCTATAACTTTTTTTTGGTCTTTTAACCTGGAGGCCAGAGCAAAACCTGTGCCCATTGCCACTCCGGTATCTGAAAAACTGTTGGCGCTATATATTCCTAATTCCGGGACAGTGATGTTAAAGCTGCCCCTCACGCCATTATTATAACCATCAGACTTTCCAAAAATCTCCGCAAAAACAGCATTGAGGCTTCCCCCTCTGGCAATCAGGCTGCTTATTCCCTCAGATGTATTAATAACTATATCTGTATCTTTTAGAGCAGCACACACTCCGAGTGCAATTGCTTCCTCACCATAATTAATTCTCTTTACCTGCATCCTTATCTCATTATTTTTTGCAAGGAATGCGATACTTTCCTTGGCGGCATAAATAGTTTCCAGAATCTTATAAAACCCTGCCATTGTTTCTTTTGAAATTTGTTCAGTCATTTTACCTCCGAAAATCTAATAGAAATCCCAGTAAATTTACAATTATTAAAATAATACAAATGGTCTTATATCCTTAGTCCGCCGTCAACAACAAAATCAATACCTGTTGTCCAGTTAGATGCATCAGAAGCAAGATAAACTGCTGCCCCGTCCAGATCTGCCGGCAGACCAATACGTCCAAGCGGTGTCTGAGATGCATACATTTCGCCTCTTGTGGGAATAATGGCCTCGGTTGCAGGAGTGATTATGTATCCGGGAGAAATATTATTTACGGTTATGTTGTATTTGGCCCAGTCAAGCGCAAGTCCTTTTGTCATTACTTTAATACCAGCCTTCACAGCTGCATACGGCGCAATGCCTGGTATACCTCTTGGTGGTCTTGTGCCGGCTCCTGCACCTACATTTATAATATGACCTTTGTTTTGCTTGATCATTATCTTTGCCTCTTCCTGGCAGCACATAAAATAACCCAGAAGCATTATATCAATAAACCTTTGAAAATCTTTAATCTCAATATCCTCTGATGACGGAAGCCTTGAGCCCGAAACCCCTGCATTATTAATTGCGACATCAAGCCGTCCAAAATGCTCCATAACTTTCCCGAACATATCTTTGACCTCATCCTGCTTTGATATGTCTGCTTTTATGCTGATTGACTTTCTCCCCATGGATATTATTTCTTTGCTTGTCTCATCAGCAGTATCTTTATTAATATCAGCGATTGCAATATCAGCTCCCTCCCGTGCAAGAGCAAGTGCAAAAGATTTGCCTATTCCCCTTCCACCCCCGGTTACAATTACTACTTTCCCGCTAAGATCAAATATACTTTTTTTTTCTTGCAATTTTCCTCCCCATTTTTAACTTACAATAATTTTTTTAAAGTAAAATTTCCATAAAATCATCCAGCCGGAGATTCTAAAGAAAGTTTACAGTTTTGTTTTTTGGACATAATCATAAAATGCAACTATATTTTCAACAGGAATATCTTTAGTGAGCGCATTGGAAGGCGCAAGTATCAGACCCCCGTTATAACCGCAATTTTTAATTCTGTCCTCTGCCTCTTTTACAACATCATCCGGGCTGCCAAAGCTGAAAGTTTTTTGAAGCGACATAGTTCCGTGTAAGGTCAGCCTGTCTCCAAAAGATTTTTTGATTTCTGCAGGAACTATGCATTCCGGCTGAATCGGGTTTAGTATGTTTAAACCAATTTCAATTAAATCCGGAATTATTTCGGAAATGTTTCCATCTGTATGCAGAAAAAAGTAAACATCTTTATCTTTTACGCTTTCAATAACTTTTTTCATCCGTGGCTTGAATATTTCTCTCCACAATGTGGGGGATAAGAAAAGTGAGACTTCGCTGCCAAGATCTCCAAGAAGCTCAATCATGTTGACTCCTGCATCAACATACATCTTTATCTCTTCAATTTCAAACTCAACAAGACGATCGAGAAGTTCATTTATATAATCTCTGTTAACGAGTAATGCCTCCAGGAATTGTGAAAAACCAGTAAGAAGCCAGCCCCTCCTAAAACAGGTGGAGACCCCTGCATACACAAATTTATCTTTAAATTGTTGTATTCTTTCTTTTGCTGTGTCTAACCTGTCATAAGTACTAAGTTTGGGAACTTTTAATTTTTTTATATCAAAATCACTTAAAGGGTGTCGGGAATATCCCCAGTTGACACCATCCTTGTTAAGTTTTATCTGAATTCCCCATTCATCCTCATAAACATTGTCTCCAACAGGTTTGCCAATATAATCAGAAACTGAAAGGGTGTTTTTATTTATTATAAAATCCATCCACTTTGCATCGCCAAATTCTTTTGCCGGCTCCATTACCACGGGCCTGAAATCTATTCCCAGTCTTTGCAGAACTTCTTCATCATCGTTAATATCAAGATATTTTTTTAAGTCATTCATGACATCATTTGTAAGCCATCCATCTAACGGAGTTCTGTCGGGCTTAATGTGGTTAACAGCATTTATGACTCTTTCTTTAGAATTCAATTTTCTCACCTGTTTCCTTTTGTCATTTTAAAATTTATATACTGTTTTTTGTAAAAAAATGTGCTGCTTTATAAATACTGACTTTTTGTTAATAACTGAATTGTTATATAAATATTTACTTATATATTCCTTCGTATAAAACTACATTGCTCTGTAAATGATTTCTTTTTATTAATAACTTTAATGCTTCCTGAAAAATATTTGGCACTACCTGGTTTTTTATATGACCCTTGGCCTGACTTTTGGATTTACAATATTTTTGGGCGTCTGGCCGGATAAAACTCTTACAACCTCCTGCGCAGCTCTAAGCCTTACTTCGTCAAATGCTTCTTTGGACTGAGATGCGGCATGCGGGGTGACTATGACATTATCCATTAAAAAGAAAGGGCAGGGCTGCTTTGTTGGAATTTCTTCAAAAAGATTCAGGTGTTCAAAAACATCAATCCCTGCTCCAGATATCCATCCCTCTTTAAGTGCTTTTTCAAGCGCATCTTCGTCAACTACGGCTCCTCTTGCAGTATTTATAAGAATTGCTGAGGGCTTCATCCTGCTCAGCAAATTTTCATTTATAAGATGTTTGGTGTCAGGATTTAGTGGCAGATGCAGCGATACAATATCAGATTCTTTCATTATTTCTTCAAGAGAATCTATTTTTTTGGCACCAAGACTTTTGATTTCTTCCTGGCTGACAAATGGATCATAAAAAAGAATATCAAGCCCGAAGGCGACTGATCTTTTCGCAACTTCCCTTGCCAGCCTGCCAAAACCAATAAGGCCCAGTTTCTTGCCTGCAAGTCTCTGTATATTGACTCTGCCTCTTATGCCTGAGTCAGTTTCACGAAATCCCTTGTCGAGCTCCAGTATTCTTCGTGCAACTCCGAGCATTAGTGCCATTGTATGATCTGCAAGTTCGCTGTCACAAAAATCGGGGACATTTGTTACTATTATTCCATTTTTTGTCGCAGCATCAATGTCTATCTTGTCAACTCCTATTCCAAGTCTTGCAATAACCCTGCAACTGGAGAGTTTATTTACGACCTCCCCGGGAACTTTGGCAGCAATGACCATCAGAGCATCGATATCAAAATCTTCTGGACGGATTTCGTCTCCGGCTACCTGAATTACATCTGCCTGCACTTTTGCCAATGTCTCAATTTCTTCCGGACTCATTGGCAGCAATTTACAGTTAAGTCTTACCACCTTGTATCTTTTACTCATTATTTTCCTCAGCTCCTTTTAAAACAATATATCATTAATATCGGAATGTTATTTTTTTAAACTTCAATTAAGAGCGTCAAATTTATTTAATTCTCCCTATTGGACAATTATAACCAATTAATAACCGAAAAATAATTATCTGCGTAAGTCCTGCTTAAAATATTTACAAGTTCAGCCATTTGTCAATTATTTATCTTAAATAAATTAATTAAAAATTAGACCAGCCCCATAAAATATCCGGATTATCTATTTTATCCTGCAATATCTGCGCAAACTGCGCTACAGCTTCCCCGTTTATTAGGCTGTGATCATAAGTAATGCTTACCGGCATAAGCTCTCGGGTCCTTGAAGGAGTGTCACCCCATGAAATATTTAATTTACAGATGTGAGATATGCCAGGTATGACAACCTGGGGTGGATTGATAATTGGCAATGTAAAATCAACTTTAAAACTACCCAGATTTGTTATTGAAAATATGCCGCCCATGAAATCTTTTAACTCATTTTTCCATTCCAGAATCATATTTATGACCCTGCTTTGTCTTCCTGATTTAAATCATTCATCTTTATTTAAAGTTTTTTTTATTAATCAGTGTTTATCCTGCAAATGATGCTTCCTACCTTGACAATTTCTCCTACTTTAAATAAAATCTCCACCACTGAGCCAGCCACATCTGATTCTACATCCGCAGTTGCTTTTTCAAATTCTATCTCAGCAACGGGGTCGCCTTTTTTGATTTTATCCCCAATATTTACTTTCCATTGTAAAATTTCAACTTCTGTTGTATCCATTCCCATTTTAGGAACAGTCAGATCATGCATGGTTCTCCCCTTTATTTATAATCAAAACCTTAAAATTATTGTATTATTTTTATTACTTCCTTTACCTGGGGGCCCAAAAAATATACTTCTGAAAGCCGTGTCCCAGTCTTTTACGCTTGCATACTGCAAAAAATATATTTTTTAAAACTGGCATAAACAGCATTTCTTTATGATTAAGGACTACTGTATTAATGGTTCAACCAGTTTTTTTATTCTAGCAAAGCCTATTTTAAAAGTCAAATTATTTATAATTAATACCTTCCAAATTCAAGACCTGCTTCTGCAAAAGCTTTCATATTTTCAAAAGGAGTGCTGTCAAAAAACCAGTCAGAAGTAGACAGGATAAAGTTACCTCTTGGTTTTACTTTTTCCATCAGATTTTTAACTCTTTCTTTTATCTCAGATACAGATGCTTTTACCATAAAATCCACCTGATCAATGTTTCCAAGTAAAACTATATTTTTATTTATTACATCTAGCGCCTTGTCCAAATCAACATCTCCGTAAGGAGGAGGTGTAAGATATCCCCATGCATTAATACCGATATCATTATAAAGATGCATTATTTTATCGGCATCCCCGCAGTTATGGAATATATCAAATACTCCAAGGGCATGTATTTTGTCTATTAGAATTTTTTCATATTCAAGCACATAATTTTTATAGAAGTTTTCTCCGACCCCGCTTGTAGCAAGGTTGGCTGCCAGTTCTATTATGTCTGCCCCGTGCTGCGCCATTTTGGCACTGATATCAAAAGCCCTTGAGCTAAAAAACTCGATCATTTCCTTATAAAAAACTTCATCCGTGTATGGATCCATCATCATAAGCTCAAGATTTCTGTACATATTAATACAGTTAAAAGCTCCATGGCTGCATCCTACAACAACTCCGCTGTCTCCCATGATATCTTTTGATTTTTGAAGTTTGTCAAATTCTTCTTTTACAGCAGGATATACTGCGTCATTAAATGAGGGCTGGTATTTAACGAACTGATTAAAATCATCCTGGTCTTTTATGAAGTACTCTGTAATTGCTTCAATATAGGTATACCTTGATGTCTGTTTAAATTTCTTAATCTGCCGGAGTTCTTTTTGAGGAGTTTTTATGGTGGTTATTTCTATATCTCCTCGGTCTTCTCTTTTAAATTCAACAGCTACTTCCCATTTACCATTATCTGAACTTTTTTCATCATATACATGCCACGGGGTCCCAAGTCTTGAGAGATGATCAAAACCGAAAAAATTAAAAACTTCCAGCTCTTCCCGGGCCAGGTCATCCTTTTCTCTCCATTTTTGTTTATCTGGAGCTATATCAAAATATCTGTAAGGCAGATTCTTGTATACCCAGGGGCAAATCGGAACCCTGTCGACTTTCTCGCCTCTAAATGTTTTTAACAGTCTTTCTCTTCCATTCATATTTATCTCCGATTTTTTAATAAAATAATATTTTTTACAACTATATTAAATTGGGTTTACCAGACAGCAACTCCTCCATCCACCAGAAGATTATGGCCAGTAGTAAACCCTGATGCATCTGATGCAAGAAATACTACAGCGCCATCCAGATCTTCCGGCAGCCCTATTCTGTTTAGCAGCGCCTGCTCAGAATACATTTTTTCTCTCTGCGGCATAATTGCCTCAGTTGCTGGAGTAAGCATATAACCAGGGCTGATACAGTTAACTGTTATATTGTGCTGTGCCCAATCCGCGGCCAGTGCCTGGCTCATATGCACAAGACCTGCTTTTACGGCACAATATGGTGCCAGCCCGGTTATTCCTTTATTGACAATAACACTGGATACTGAGCTGATATTTATTATTCTACCCTTCTTCTGCATAATCATCTGTTTGGCCTGTTCCTGACAGCAAAAAAATGTACCCAGAAGCATGATGTCAATAAATCTTCTGGCATCGGATTCTTCAATAAGCTCCGCTGATGGAAGTCTTGAACCTGGAATACCCACACTGTTTACTGCTATATCAAGATGATTAAATTCTTTTACTATTTTTTTAACCATTTGCTCTGCCTGGGATTTTTTAACAATGTCAATTTCAATAAAAATAGATTTTCTGCCAAGCGCAGTAATTTCTTCACTTACAGCTTTGGCATTTTCTGCATTAATATCAGCTACGGCTATATCTGCACCTGCATTCGCAAGAGCCAAAGCCATGCCTTTGCCAAGTCCCCGTCCACCGCCTGTCACAACTGCGACTTTTCCACTTAAATCGAAAATATTTTTAACAGCCATAATATTATAACTTCCCTTTCTTTTTTTATGTTTTATAAAATCTTTTCAATGTCTGCAGGTCCATGTAAATTTTGTTAAATTAACCCTGAGCATTATCCCTAATTTTTGGATACCTTTTATTTTTATATAAATTCAGAATGTAATCTTTCAATACTTTTAACTATTTACTATCCAGCAAAAGCATGAAAGGTGTTTATAAATCGATTAAATTTTATACTGGCAAAATTTATTTGCTTAAATTATATCTTGCTTTAACTTCCTGATTAATACAATTCTCAGGCCATCTTCCTGAAAGCACTCTTGCAACTTCAGTAGCAGCTTTTGTCTGTACTTCTATCAGTGATTCAACAGACGTCGCGGCAACATGAGGAGTAAGCACTGTGTTCTCAAGTAAAAAAAGCGGGCTTAATTGTTTTGTCGGAACTTCCTCAAAGGGATTTATATTCTCAAACACGTCCACTGCTGCCGCTTCTATCCAGTGCTCTGATAGTGCTTTTGCAAGTGCAGCCTCATCAATGACTGCTCCCCTTGCTGTATTAATGAGTATTGCTGTCGGCTTCATCATCCTTAACTGTTCTTCGCCTATCAAATGAAAGGTTTTATCGTTTAATGGCAGGTGCAAAGATACAAAATCACATTCTTTCAATACATCTTCAATTGAATTTAATTTTGTTACACCAAACTTTTCCATATCATATGCTTCAACGTAAGGATCATACGCAAAAACATCTAATGCAAATGCTTTTGCCCGATTAGAAACAGACCTTGCCAGTGTTCCAAAACCAATGAGGCCTAATTTTTTACCGGCTATTCTTCTCATGCTGACTTCGTTTCTTATATTTAGATTAGAGATTCGAGTGTTTTTATCAAGTTGAACTATTTTTCTGGCGGCACTCAGAAGGAGAGCAATGGTGTGGTCGGCGAGTTCGCTTGTACAAAAATCCGGGACATTTGTAACCAGTATTCCGTTGGCGGTTGCTTCAGCGACATCTATCTTGTCTGTGCCTGTCCCTATTCTTGCTATTAATCCGCACTTTGTTAACTTTTTAATTACTTCTCCTTTAATCTTTGCAGAAACAACCATTACAACATCAGCATCCAAAAGATGCTCAGGAATATCGTCTCCCTGCACCTGAATAAAATCTGCTCCGGCACTCTGTAATATCTGGATTTCATCAGAAATTACAGGAAACAGTTTGCAGTTAAGCCTGACAACTTTGTATTTAACTTTTTCTTCCATATGCCACCTTCACGTTTAAAATATTAATTTATTTCTATAATCTGTCAAATTCCCCATTTAAACTGGGATAAAATTTCAATTCCGCTGTCAGTAACCAGTATCATTTTTTCCAATCTGGCACCGGCAGTTCCGCCTTCTCCTTCATATGCTCCTGGTTCAAGCGAAAATACCATATCTTTTTTTATAATTGTTTCATTATGGCACACAATTGAAGGTCGCTCGTTTACAGTAGCTCCAATCTGGTGACCAATATAACAGGGTCCAAAAATATTATATGACTCATAAACCTTCCTGCAGTGTGCTTCCACATCACATGCTCTGATCCCAGGTTTAATTATTTCGAAAGCTGCCTCAATTACCTTTTTTGCAATATTAAAATACTTAAGCTGATTATCTGTTGGATTTGCTCCTATTACCATGGTATTTGTGGTATCAGCCCAATATCCTAAAAAACTCAGACTTAAATCAAATATGGCCATGTCCCCTTTTTTTGTTTTTTTATTTATAGGACCTCCTGGATAAGAAACCACGGAAGTCCGAGGTCCGGTAATAAACTCCACAGAAAATGGGGCTATGTTTAGAGGTTTATGGCCGCAATACTTTTCCATGGCATTTATCGCTTTATCGTAAATATCGATTTCAAAAATATCTTCTTTTGCATTATCAAATAAAGCATTTTGTCCGATGTCATTAAGCTTTACCACTTCCCTTATTATGCTGATTTCCCTTGCTGTTTTTGTCATCCTCACACTGTTTAATAACTCCGAAGAATCAGAAAACTGAAAAGCCGGAAATTCTTTTTCCATATAATCTTTAATAAAAACCGGTAAATTTTTTAATTCAATACCAACTTTTGAAGATTTGTTACTGCTGTGTGCTCTAAGTACTGAACCTATTTTTTCAAGATAGTCTTTTATGGGATCAATATATTCCTGGACATTAAAAGAAGTATAGGTGACAAGCGCATCAAGTCTGTTTTGTTTCTGTGCTGAAGCTTTTTCCAGGTTAGAAGTAATAAGATATGTTGCACATTCTGAATCAGACTCTCTTGCTATAATGGAAATTGTCGGTCCGGCAGTTAATGTATTTGCTGCCCCGACTGGCAATGTTAAATCATAACCGCTGATATAGGTTATGTTATGAGGTGCAGAAATTAATAAAATATCCAATTTATTATATTCCATTTGCTCAAATATACGATGCAGCTCTTCGAACATTCTAAACCCCTTTATTTTTACAGGATTATAAACAATTACTATAATTTATTTTTTTTACATTTAACTCATTTTTGTAATATTTTTTTAAAATATTAATCTTCTGATTAATCATAAATTCCAATTAAACTCTTCCTCTCTCATTATCATGTATCTTTCCAATGGCAGATAATTGCAAACTGTATTCCCTGTACCAAAAGCATATCTGCCATTTTTCATGCAAACTTCCAATATGTTTCTAAGATATTTTCTTAATTCATTTTCTTCCAGCCTGATTAATTTATCCATATCAACCCCACCAAGAAGTGTTATTCTATCACCATATTTTTGTTTGTAGTCTGTAATTGAATAAAAATTATCCTGAAAAGAATGTATGCCATCAATCTTAATATCATTAATTAATGTTTCCATAATAGCATCTTTCTTGCCGCACGAATGAAGCCAGAAAGGTTTACCATATTTATGTGCCACTAAAGAAAATTTTTTAAACCAGGGGAATATATTCGCTTCCAGATACTCAACTGACATCATAGTGGAAGACTTATAACCAAGGTCATCTCCATGGATGATAAATCCTACACAATCCATCTGAGAAACCATATTGTAATATTTTAATACACTTTCTCCTAATTTCTCTAAAACAGCTTTCACTAAATCAGGATGATCATATACTCCTAAAAAGAACCCATTAAAACCTAACAGAAATTCTAAAGCATTCTCAAACATAACTGCCATTACGCCTATCTTCATGCCATCAGGAAGATATTTACTTAAATGACTCAGCAGATGTTCGCTCATATTTATTACATGCTCTACCTCTTTCCATGGATAATCATAAAAATCTTTCCATGATTTTATCCTGCCATAGCCTTCTTGTGCCCATGATCTATCTCCGCGTGATAATAAAGCCGTATCCTTTGCTAATGACATTTGATTATTAAGCAATCCCCAATAACTGAATATAAAATCATTAAATACTGCAAAATCATATCCCAATCTATAAAAAAGATTTATTGATTGCTTATAATAATCCTCGGCCTGATTCTTAAAATCGATAGAATTAAATATTTTTAACAATTCTTTTAAATCATTGCCCATTAAAAGACCATGTGGAGCAGGCACAAAGCTTCCTCTAAAATAATCTTCAACTAAAACTTTTTTTATTTCTTCATCAAAAAAATGTTCGAAAGGATATACTTTTGAAGCTTTTTTTGCTGTTGATACTCCTTTCATAAACCCTTTAAAATCCGGATTAGGTTTACTAACAGGAACTTTAAATTTTGTTTTCATTTATATTATAATTATCCTTAATTCTTTTTCTTATAAAAATAATTTCATTAAAATTAACAATAATTAAAAATGATTCTTTCATTCATTTTAAAACTTAAATAGAGAGTGATGGTTTTAAGCTTTTAAAAATAAATTACTACATTAGAAAGAAGGCTCCATCTTATCAATATTAGCCTTGGTTACCATTGGGGAATCACTATAATTATACTGCGGAACCGCTTTACCGGTCAGGAATAGCTCAAGTGATTCAAATGCCTTATTAACATTTGCAACTGGATCCAGTTTTACTGTACCATATAGATCTCCTGATTTGACAACATCGAATGCTTCTTTCTGGCCATTAATAGATACAACTTTGATGCCAGTTCTTTGTGCTGCTTTAATTGCATCTATAACGCCTAAACCAGTGTTATCATCAAAAGAAAAAGCACCGTCAATTTTGTCATATTTTGTTAGAAAATCTTCCATTACTGCAAGAGCTTTTGCTCTGTCCCATCCGTGATCGCCTTCAGCAAGAATTTTAATATCTGCAGGTATTTTACTTTTAAAACCGGTATATATATTGATGCCGTATGTAGCAGCATATGAACTTCCAAGAACAACTATATTACCTTTCCCAGCCAAAGCTTCGTTCATTAGCTGGCCTGCACCTTCACCTAATTTTGTAGAATCAGCTCCGGCAAATCCTATGGTATATTGTTCGCCTGTTACATCAAGCTTGTCGTGTACTGATAATACAGGTATTCCTGCATCCTGTGCCTTTTTAGCGCTTGGCATAAGTGCTTTAGGATCATTAGGCATTAGAAATATTATGTCAACTTTCTGAGCGATAAGATTATCCATCTGGGAAACCTGTTTAGCTGCATCAAAGCCGGAATCCAGCATAACGGAATCATAACCTTTTTCAGCTATTAGTTCGTCATATCTCTGGATGTACTTTTTAACATAAAAACCGTCAGTAGTTGACATCAGAAGGCCTATTTTTAATTTAGTGCCGGCCTTGATTTTAGCAGCCAGACCATCCGGGATAGCTTTAACTGATCCGGCACCTGCTGCTGCGGCAGCTGTGGTTTCCGCTGCTGCTGCTGTAGTTGCTGCTGCTGCTGTAGTTGCTGCAGCCTGAGTCGTGCAGCCTGATAAAACAGCTATTCCAAGAGCGAGTACCAGAATAACTGATAATAAAAGAACTAAAGTTTTTTTCATTGTGATAAATCCTCTCTTAACTATTAATATTAAACAATACGCTCTTTAATGGAATTATTTTCCCCCTTTTAGCAATTAGCCGTATTTATTAAAACCATCACCCTCTATTTAAGTTTTATGTTAACACCGAACTTCTTCTAATTGTGGCGAATTTATCAACACTTAGCACTATAAGGAGTATCATCCCATTTATCAGGCTCTGTACATATCCTGAGGTATTAGTCATATACATTATATTATTGACAAGCTGCATTGCCAGGACGCCAAAAAAAGTATTGAATATATTTCCATATCCACCATTAAATTTAACACCACCTATGACACAGGCTGTAATTACAAGCAATGTATATTTTTCCCCGAGTACAGCAGTAGCAGTATTTACGCGGGACGTTAAAAGTATTGTAGCTATTGCCACACAAAAACTGCTGACAGCAAAGCAAAACATTGTGACATAAAAGGTATTTACACCGGATAACTTTGCAGTTTCAATATTGCCACCTACAACGTAAATCTCAAACCCTGTCTTGGTATACCTGAGTATTAATTCTGCAACCAGAGCCATAATAATAAAGATCACCACTACAATAGGAATTCCCAGCAGATTCAGAGTAAATATTTTACCAAATGCATCGTTGCCAATAAATATGGATTTCCCGTCAGAAATAATAAGATTAAGTCCTTTAAGGATTCCAAGCATTGCAAATGTAACAATAAATGCATTTATTTTTAATTTTGTAGTAATAAAACCATTGATTGCTCCAATAAGCATCCCCGCTATTATAGAAAGGATAATGGATGGGAAAATACCAAAATTTATAGTTAAGGCAACTACAAGCGAAACAAGAGAGACCTGATTGCCAATAGACATATCAAACAGACCTATCAGGAGCAAAAATGTCATGCCTATTGCCATTATTCCTATTATAGAGGTTTCGACCAATATGTTTATCATGTTCATCGAACTAATAAAATTAGGTATAACAATCGATGAAATAATAAGCATGGCCAGACACAAAACAAGACTATTGTAATCCCTTAAAAACTTACCAAGTAATTTAGGCATTATTATTTCACCTCTTTTCTAAGACTGTCGATGCCTACTGCAAATATAAGTATTACGCCCATTACTACATATTGATAATTAAGAGGAATTCCAAGTAAGATAAACGCATTTTTTAATATTCCTATAAAAAGCACTCCCAAGATCGCCCCCCAGATTGTTCCCTTGCCTCCCGACAGTGCAACCCCGCCTACTACTATTGCAACAATTACATCAAACTCATAACCTGTTCCCATTTGAGGCTGTGCAGCCATTTGTCTTGAAACAAAAATAAGGGCACTTAAGGCGGCGCAAAGCCCTGAAAGGCCAAATGCAAGTACTGTTATTTTTGTATTATTTATTCCTGAAAACCTGGCGCACTCAGGATTCCCTCCTACCGCAAAAACCTGTCTTCCGAATACTGTTTTACCCAATATGTATGAAAATACCAGGAAAAAGAACAACAATATGATGACAGGTATCGGTATTTTATAAACAAATCCCTTTCCTATCTGACTAAAAAAGAAATTATCTGAAGCATTTAAAAATGCGCCATCAGAATAATAAAATGCCAAAGCCTGAAAAATTGCCATTGTTCCCAAAGTGGTAATAAAAGGGTTAAATTTAAATTTTCCTACCAGAAGCCCATTAAAAGCTCCGCAAATAAATCCAACAGCAAGTGGCACCAGTATTGCGACTGCGCTGCCATAAGCTGTCAGTTTACAGGCCATAAGAGCACATAATGATAATATTGAACCAATTGAAAGATCAATATTACCGCCAATCATTACAAACGCTGCACCAAAAGCCATAATACCCAGAGTTGATGTCTGCCGCAGCACATTCATAATATTGGTGGTAGTAAGAAACTTGCTTGAACCAATTGAAACAATCAGTATAAGAAAAAATAAAGCAATTATAATGCCATTAATACCTGCAATTTTTTTTCTAATGGAATAAAATTTGTTCACAATAATCCCTCCCCTAAAGAAGCCTTCATAATGGAGTTGCTGTTAAAAGATTCTCTTTCAAAAGAGGCAGTAAGTTTTCCCTCAAAAACAGTTATGATTCTGTCGCATACACCCATAATCTCAGGAAGTTCAGAGGAAATTAACATAATGCCAACTCCTTTTTGAGCTAGTTCGTTTACTATGGCATATATCTCTGATTTCGCACCAACATCAATACCTCTTGTAGGCTCATCAAGTATAAATATTTTCGGTTCCATTGAGAGCCATTTGGCTATAACTACTTTCTGCTGGTTTCCTCCGCTTAAATTAGAAACCGTTTGCTTCAGTGAAGGCGTTTTAATACTAAGAGAATTTATAAATCTTTCAGCTGTATCTTTTTCTTTACGGGTGTCGATGTGGCCAAATCTGTTTATTTCCCTAATTTTTACAAGGCTCATATTAAAAAGTACGCTAAGCTTAAGCACAAGGCCCTGAAGCTTCCTGTCTTCAGGCACCAGACAGATACCCTGTTTTATTGCGTCTGCAGTGTTTTTAATCTTTACATTTTTACCATTAATTGAAATTTTGCCCTTTTCTGCATGCAATATTCCAAAAATTGTTTCAGCAATTTCCGATCGGCCTGCTCCGATAAGACCGAACAGTCCAAGGACTTCCCCTTTTCTGACTTCAAAGCTTATGTCATGAAAAACATTTTGCTTTGAAAGTCCTTCTACTTTTAAAACTGTATCAGAAATTTTCACTTCTTTTTTTATAAAGTAATTGTCTAATTTCCTTCCTATCATATATTCGACTATTTCTTCTTTTGTTGCCTCTTCATTTTTTACAGTTTTTACTTTGAATCCATCCCTAAGAATTGTGATTCTGTCTGCAATTTCTTTGATCTCTTCCAGTTTATGTGATACATATATTATTGAAATCCCTTCCCTGCTCAAGTGTCTGATAGCTCCAAAAAGTATTTCTTTCTCTTTGTCGGTAAGCGAGGATGTTGGCTCATCCATTATAATTATCCTGGCTTTCCTTGAAATGGCTCTCCCTATCTCTATCATTTGCTGGTTGGCGATTGATAACTCCCCACAAAGCACATTAGGTGATATATCCAGCTTAAGTGTCTCTAATACTTTTTTTGCGTCTTGATAGAGCTTCCTGGTATTAATCATTCTCGCCTTATTCATTGGAAGGTTACCAATAAATAGATTCTTGGCAACATCGAGAAGGGGGACTATTGTCAGTTCCTGATAAATGCAGCTTATTCCAAGCTTTAAAGCATCAGTTGCTGATAACAATTTGATTTCTTTGTCAAATAAAACAATTCTGCCGGCATCTTTGTGATATACACCTGACAGAATTTTCATAAGCGTTGACTTTCCGGCTCCATTCTCTCCGACTACTGCATGAACTTCCCCTTCGAGTATGTCCAAATCAAGTTCAGATAGTGCTTTTACTCCCGGAAATGTTTTACTGACTCCTTCAACTCTCAAAATAACATTTTTTGCCTTATTCATTTGGTTTATCCCTTTAAAGATTGTCCGTGTCTGGCTTTATGAAGTTTTTTTCCTGATGTCTCCTGGCTAACAAAAAAATAAATTATTTTTAAATTAATTAAGGTCCAAGCTTAAACTATTTTGCAAATTATCTCCTTTTTGGATATTAATGAAGTATCTGGATTTATCTCTTTTAATTCAATGTATTCCTTTGACATTTTGCGTATAACTGATACTTTTTTTGGAAAAAAGATATAAATATTATAGGTCAACTTTTTTTAAATATTTTTATGTAATATAAATAAAATCAAAATTAATAAAAAATATTAGAGTATAGTCTGGAATACAGTATAACTGGTATAACCATTATTACACTATTTCTCATATTGTCAAGTCAAGGATATTCTAAAGATAAGAAGTCTGATGCTTTAGCCTGTATCATAATATTTTTAATACCTTTGCACTATATGCAACCGCTTTATTAGTATGGTTAAATCAGTACGGGACCTTTATGACACCGGAAAGAATCTATACATAATCAAAAAACAGGCATTCTCGCCGCTTAATTATATGATAAATATAACTGCCTGCTTTACTTGTCTGTATAAGAATAGATGATAAAGATTTAGCCGTATGCTTTTTACGTTTCTTGTTGTACCACTAACTGCTGAGTTTTACCGGACATTTGAAGTCGGCAGCAAATGCATCTTCTCACAAATCAGATCATATGATATGGCTTTACTAATTCAAAAATTATCTATACTCCTTTGCCGCTTCATACATGGTAATTATGTTCTCGGGTGAAGTATCTTCCTGTATATTATGCCCAGGACCAAATATATAACCGCTTCTTCCCATCACGCTCATCATGCGATTTACTTCATTCTGGATCTCTTCTTTTGTGCCATAGGGCAATATATGCTGCTCGTCCATTCCTCCCCAGAAAGCTGCTTTTCCACGATATTTCTGCATTAAAATTTCAGGGGACATTCCGGCTGCTCTTGTCTGCAGTGGATTAAAAATATCCACTCCGGCATCAATAAGATCATCTATTATGGGCTCAATGGCTCCGCAGCTGTGCAGCAAAATTTTAACATCCGCTTTTTCATGAATAAAGGAAAATATTTTTTTATGATATGGCTTTATAACCTCACGATATGTTTCAGGAGACATCTGGAGCCTGTCCTGCATTCCCAGATCATCTGCATAACCTATTGCGACAGCATATCTGCCAACTTCATTGAGATAGTTGTCAAAAAATCTTTTTTGCAGCTCCAGTAATCTGTCATATAAGTCAAAAATAAATTTGCGATTTAAGAGCAGGTCGCAGCTGAGATTTTCATATCCTCTTACTTTCTGTGAGGTCTCGTAAAATCCCGGCACGCCAAAATCTGCAAAAATTGCATAATCGCTGTTTTCATATAAATCATGAGCCCGATCTCGTAAACCATAGTAGAGTTCCGGCGTATCAGGGTCCGGCATTTTTAATTCGTCCAGATTGTCTGAGGCTGCAAGAGGGCTGTAATAAACATCAAAATACTCATGAGGAACAGCTTTTTTATATTTTATCCCAAATCCACCCTCGTAAGTGTTGTCAGTAATCTGCGGAGGAATAACATTTAAACCCACACGCCTAAAGTCCGAATTAAACCTTTGTATAAGTTCCTCGCAAGGCTCCACTGTTCCCATGGTGTAGTCTATAACAGGATCATTATCATCGTTAATATTAAGGTATTTTTTCAACTTTTTATGTGCATTTAAATCAAGACAGGTTACAATCGTAGCTCCAAAATCCACCGGAACTTTATCGGCGTCCTTAAAGTTAAGTGCTCTTGATACTCGCTCCCTTGATTTCATTTAAATTCCCCTTACTTTCTCTAATGAAGGATAAAGTGTCCTGTAAATGGCTTTTTGCCGTTCATAACTTTCTGATATGTCTTTATCCGGTTCAAATTTTTTATCAGTATGAACGGTTTTTTTAACAGCGTCTTCGTAATCATGATAAACTCCGCTTGCTATTCCTGCAAGCATGGCTGCACCTTTGCAAACAGTTTGTGTCGTATCCATTGTGTAAAATATTTTGCCTGTAATATCAGATCTAAGCTGAACAGAAAATGGCCATCTTGCGTTTCCTCCACTGATTCGGATGCAGTCAAATTTAGTCCCAACGTTAGCCAAAGCTTCAATATTTAACGAAAGCTCCAGAGCAAGACCTTCATATATTGCTTTAAAGAGTTTGTGTCTGGATGAATCCGGGGCAAGTCCGTATATCGCGCCTTTTGCCCGCATATCCCAATATGGATTGCAGGATCCTATAAAATGCGGAGTAACGCAGATGCCGGTAGGCTCTTTTTCTATTTTTTGTGAAAGATACTGATACAGAGGAATTCCCTCTTTCTCTGCCAGTATCCTGTCCTCGCCACAAAATTCATCTACAAACCAGCTGGTTGCAAAACCTGCCGGAAAGAAAGCCAGAGTTATGTATTTTTTATCTACTGCATGGCAGTATGAATTTAGATTGTATTCGTAAGCTGCATCATTGTTTTTGGGTGTATCGGATATCATTGCAAGACATTCATATGTTCCTGCACTGTCTGATACATCTCCTTCATTAATTGCTCCGCTGCCAAGTGCTGACAAGGGCTGGTCAT
>CAYNMO010000002.1:21532-32548 GCA_964398155.1 uncultured Actinomycetota bacterium
GCTGCCAAGTCCAAGAATGTCTGCCATATCGGATTTTACTTTCCCGGCAGAAGTTCCGGAAGGGGCACACTGGGGCAGCATGTTTTTTGATATCCCTGCTTCTTTTAAGATATCATCAGACCAGTTAAAATTATTAATATTAAAAGCCATACTCCTGCACGCTAAAGAATAATCAGTAAGTGGTCTGGCTCCCAGCCTGCCAAGGATGTAATCAGCGGGGCTTAAAAACATCTTTGCATTTGCAAAAACATCCGGCATATTATTTTTTAACCACATGATTTTATTAATGCCAAACATCGGATGCAGAGGCATGCCTGTTATTGCATACATATTTCTTCGGCCGATGCTCTTTTCCCAGAATTGTGACTCATTAACGGCACGGTTATCAGAATTCATTATGGCGCTGTAAACAGGCTTGCAGTCACCGTCTACCGGAATAAATGTCTCGCCGTGTGAAGCAACACATATGGCCTCTATGCCGGAGGCCTTGCTGGCAACAGATTTTATTACTTCGACAGCAGCACTCCACATCTCTTCTGCGTCGGCTTCTGCGGTGTTTTCATGCCAGACAGTTTTAAATGGTATAGAAGCCTCGGCTTTAATTTCTCCTGCCTCATCAAAAACAATCCCTTTTATGCTGGTAGAACCCATGTCCAGACCTAGAAGTGCCATGTCTTATTTCCTCTCAATTATCGAATGTAAACATTATCTTGAAAAAATATTCCTTTTTACCCTCGACATAGTCTTTGAAAACTTTTTTAATGTCTTTGGCTGGGAAATAATGGGTAATTATTCCCTGAGTCTGGATAGTTTTATTGCTTAAATGTTCTATCATATCGCGATAATCATGCGGGGTGTACATTGTGGTACCTGAAAGACTGAGCTCATGCTGTACAAAATCTGGCAGATGCGGAATATCATATCCCATCTGAAGCACGCCAACCATAACAACGCGGGAACCTCTTTTTGCCATCAGTATGATTTCTTCAAGAACTTCTCCCTTTTGTCCCACACAGTCAAAAAATACGCTTACTTCCTTTGGGCTGCCCAAAAGCCTCGTCAAACCTGCTTCTAACTTTTCCTGCGAAACATTGATTATGCCGTCGGCACCGAGAGACTTTGCAAGGTCAAGACGTTTTTCGTCAATATCGGCAATATAGACCCTGGAAGCACCCAGAACTTTGACGCTCTGCATTGCAAATATACCAATGGGGCCGGCTCCGATAACAAGCACTGTATCTCCTTTTTTTATTTCGCCTCTTTTTGCAGCGTGATAAGCTACGCAGGCAGGTTCTATAAGAGCAGCATCATCCATGGAGAGGTTATCGGGAATTGGTATCGCCATAACTGCTGGCATTACCTTATATTCACAGTGAGCCCCATCAGCTTCTGCACCTGTGCAACGCAGTTCCTCGCAAAAATTAAAGGTTTCAGTTTTGCACTGGCTGCATTTACCGCAGACCAGATGCGGTATTACTGCCACTCTCTGCCCGATCTTTAAATTCTTAACATCTTCGCCAAGCTCTGCTATCTCGCCGGCAAATTCATGTCCCATTACCAGCGGATAGCTGACATATGGGTGGTGGCCGTAATAAATGGTAGCGTCTGAGCCGCAAAGACCCACTCTCTTTACTTTTATTAATACCTCGTCTTTGCCTGGAGAAGGAATATCACAATAGCTCTCCTCCAAGAGCAATGGCTTTTTTAAAGTAACGCAATACATTCTGCCGGGCATTTTTTATGCCCCCCTGACTGCTTTTATTCCAAGAAACTTACAGAACATTATGAGCGCATCTGCTACTTTAGGGTCGTGAATAAGAGTGCCATGGTGAATGATGCCGTTTTCAATCATTTTGTTCTCCCAGTCAAATACATCATTTACCTTTACCCATCCATATGCACCTCGAACCATTGGCGGAATATCAACAATTTCTCCCGTTCCAAAAAACATTGTATATTCTCCTTCATATTCAACCATCCTGGCGCAGGTGACAGGGCCTGATTTTAGCTTGAATTCCAGTGCACCATGACAGTCCGGGCACCACTGTATCATTCGCTCATTTCGAACAAGCTTTGATTTGCACGCCGGATCACGAAGGCTTGGTGCTGCATTTCCGCAATGCCATGCAAGCCATATATTTTCTTTGTCAGGATGAAGATCTGTCCAGTCTATAAAATCAGGAATAGATTCTCCCAGAGCGGCGCAGTAAATTGCCCACATGGTAACTGCACCTAGTAAATCCACCTCACAGGCTGTTATAATTCCCTTTTCGTTTAACCTTCCAAAAGTAGAGCAGGCAGATATTCCGTATACTTCCTGAATTCTTGTCCAGCAGTTGACAGCCATTGCTGACACGCCAAGCTCCTTTTGTATATTCATAAGCGAAAGTTCATATCTTGCCTGTGTAATAATATTTTCATCAGTGTGAACATCAGTTATCTCACCGGCACCTTTGCGTATCTCATCGGCAATTTTTAAAACCTGTGGATCCTTTGGCGAAACATCGTCCAGTTTTTTAAATGCAGTAGCCAGGTCCATGGGTATAACCATCTGTGAAAATTTTCGCTGCATATTTTCTTCACTCCAGAATTGAGACTCAAAGAGCTGGGGTCTTGTGCCAATCTGACCAAATCTGGCACCCCTAAATCGGCTGATTGCGCATACTGCCCGGGTAAATATGTCCACCTGTTCGCCAAAGTACAAGTCTTCCGGATTACAGGTATTTATATGCACAAACGTAAACCCTCTGCGCTTGATGGCAGAGCAGGTCATGAATTGTCCACACCAGGTATCTGTCGAACGGGAGCCTTCAGGAGAATAAGGTCCGCTTCTGGTACAGAAATGAAGAATAGGCATGTTTTTATTTGGAAGACCACTTAAGAAAGCGCCTACTGCCACTTCCATGCCAAATGTCATATTGCCAATAATTAATCCCTGTACTTCCTGTGAAATAAAGTATTTTAAAACTTTCTCTGCATCAGCAATATCATTTACGCATCCATCTGCAGTCATTTCTTTTGAAGGGACAACAAGGTCAATCCCCGGTACTTTCTCCAGCTCAGCCACGCATCTGTCACGCATTTTGCCGGCCCATTTACCTGTATATTCAATACCGTCCCAGGATTCCCAGTTTGACGGGATAAATCCGATTTTTGTTTTAAACACAGATGTTCTCTCCTTATCAAGTTAATTTTAATAATTATTTTTTGCTCAGCTAAAACAATTTATTCTGTGATTTTTCCGTTTTCACTGACCTCTTTTACGGAAACTGAATTACCCACCGTAATATTTAAATACCATTCATAGACTGAGTTGGCATTCACTCTGCTGCTCTGGCCTCTTGCTGCTGCAAAATCAGGCCTGTCAAAAGTTGCTGTGCATGGTTCAAGAAAAACATTATAAATATTTCTGAAACTGCCTGGGTTATGCAGTATCCCAAGATATGGCACTCTTTCAGCGGGAAACGACAGTGCAAATACGGTATTATCCGGATACTGAACAGCGCACCAGCCTTTTGTCAAAGCTTCTTTGAAATAATACTTCTCACAGTTATCCTCCCTCGCGGGCATTATATCTATTTCCCTTTTTATACCATCTCTTCCGGTAAATTCCGGCCAGTCAAATTCCTCTCCGTATCTGCCTATTCGTCCGGAATTGGTAAATACTGAAATTGCTTTTTGCAAATCCTGAGGAACAAGTATCTTTACTCCCGGTTCAGCATTTAGCATGGTGTGGGCAGCCCATAAAAATTCCATATCAAATGAGCTGTGATTTGTAACTTTGTAATCAATGCGAAGTACTGTGTCAGACAGAAAATGCACATGTTTTTCCAAAACATATGGGAGTCTGACGCCATAAAAAGCAAGGTTTGCAGAATCCTGATTTATTTGTGTCTGAGCCTTGATGTTCCATACTTCGCCGTGGTCGGCAAGTTTTACACCTGTCCACGGCTCTTTTTCGTAGTGGCATATGTCGATAGTCGGAAACATATCGTCAAGACCTGAGCATTCTCCTTCTACATATGACCCGTCAAAAGGAACCACTCTGTATGCTGGCTCGGGGCGCTGGACCATAAACTCTTTGGATGTTTTTTTATCCATCACTGAAGCAATATTGCCTCCAAAATCCGGAAGCAATTTAAAAATGAGTTCACCACTTTCCATTGCAATGGCTCTTTGGTCCTTATACATGCTCTCATATATTTTATATCCCATATTCTGCCTTTCTTTCTAAAAATCATCCGTATAAGATTTTATCCTGCTGCTTTCTCAGATCTCCAGAAGGATTTTTATCCTTGCAGCACTGTTATCCTTTAAATCGTTTATTCCTTTTTCGGCGTCTTTTAAAGGCATAACCTGCGTAATCATTGGTGTAAAATCCACTTTGCCGCATGACATCATTTTAATGACTATGGGCATCATATTCGGGCTGCCCGCAACGGGTAACAGGCTTATATTGCGAAGAATCATGGAATCCAGATTCAGTTTTTCAACGGGTTTTTCATAAAAAGCGACACAGGCAATCCTGCAGTTATTGTTAGACATTCTTATGGATTCTCTTAGCATGTCAAGGGATCCTGACGCCTCAACTATGACATCTGCTCCGGCACCGTCGGTAAGCTCCTTAACCCTGGCGTATAAATCTTCTTTTGTAGTATTTATTGTATCGTCTGCTCCGAATTTTTTGCCCAATTCCAGTTTAAAATCTTTTCTTCCAACAAGAATAACTTTTTTGGCACCTGAAAAAACTGCAAACGGAACTGCACCCAGACCTATAGGACCTGTACCGACAATAACTACATTATCTCCCATATTGATTTTACCAACTTCAATTGACCAGAGTCCTGTGGCTACCGGTTCCACCATTGCACCCTGCTCAAAGCTAATATTATCTGGAAGCATAAATACATGCCTTTCTGGCATTACTGTATATTCAGCATATCCACCATCATGAGCATTAACTGTACCAACTGATCTCATTTTGGCACAGGAAAGATAGTTGCCCTGTCTGCAAAAATCGCATATTCCGCAGGATACACCTGTATCAGCTACAACTCTGTCTCCGATTTTAAAATTGCTTACATTCTTGCCGATTGCGCTTATTACACCGGAATACTCGTGGCCAAATGTCATTGGTACATGTATCAGTCCTGCTTCCCAAAAGCTGCTGTCACCTGAATAGATAGCCTGATCAGTGCCGCATACTCCGCAAAATTTAACTTTAATCAGTACATCGTTTTCACCAATTTGAGGAACATCTACTTCCATCCATCTTAAATCTTTGGGTCCATATAATCTTTGTGCCATCATCTTCATAAAAATAACCTCCAAAATAAATAAGTCTTATGATAAATTAACAAATTAAATATTTTTAATTAAATAATAAAATCTTTTTTATATTAATATTTTATCCTTCTATAATTCGATTGGATAATTTGAATACTTTCTAACTGTTTCGAGCATCTGCATATAATTTTCATACGGCACATCGCTGTGTATGGTATTGCTGGAGGAAATAATATGGCCTCCGCCGGGTGAGGCAGTTTTTATAACTCGCAGAGTATCCTTGATAACATCTTCTCTCGTTCCAAGATGCAGAACACGGCCGCAGTCAACATTACCCATGAGAAGAACCTTTTTGCCATAGTTTTCCTTGACCCATTTCAGGTCCATTCCTGCCTGTGGATCTATACTGTGGTAGCCGTCAAATCCTGACTCAAGCAAAAACTCGTCTGCAAAGAGAGTAATGTTTCCGTCGGTGTGCCTTAAATAAAACATGTCATGCTTATGAACTGCATCCGCAAGCCTGTTAAAGCGGGGGCAGTAGTATTTCATATAATCCTTTGGAGAAAAAAGTGGTCCATTGTTTCCGGCAAGATCCTCTCCGTCAAATATGGCATCAACACCCATGGAAGCATATTTTTCAATAAACTTCAGGCCTTTTCTTACTCGATAATCAAGGTATCTCTCTACAAGATCGCCCCTAAATGCCATCGCCTGTAAAAAATATCTTCCTATTGCGCCCATGCTCATGGGAGGGAAATCAATCTCAACTACAGCCATAATGAATTTTCTGTCTTTGCACTTCTCCATGATGTACTCTGCCTGGCTCCAGTTGTATCTGTCCATGTCAATATCATCTTTTTCCAAAAGCTCCACGTATCTCTCAAACTCATCAAGTCCGCCCTGATGAAAGTTCGAGTCCGCGGCATGGAAGAGATCAGTTTTCCTGTCAAAATGCATGACAGTAAACATATTGTTTTCTTTATCATCAAAGCGCCACGTGGTTTCATTTATCGCTACAGGAATTGAATAGTTTTTAAGTGGTGGACGTTCTATGAGGACAGTATCCAGCTCAAGTTTGTCGTAAAGCTCAACAAGATCTATAGCCTCCTGCAAAAAGAATTCTTCGCCTCTGCCGTCTATTAACATATTATTCATAACTTCACAGCGAATGTAACCGCTCCAGCCTGTATAGGCAAGTCTGCCAAGTACCTTTGTTGCAACCGGTGAATTTATGTATAATTCGGAAACAGGCACCCTGTCTGCCTCTTTATGTAAAAAAGCCAGCCGCACTCTTTCTTTGCTGTTCAACACACGTTCTCCTTCTGCTTTTATAGTATTACCTGGTAAATAACTTAAGCTTAATTTAAATAAATAATTCACTCTAGACTTAAGTTATACATCCGGAACTAATTAGTTATTATCTTAAAACTTCCTGTCCTGCAATTTTTTGGCTATACATTCACGCACAGTTTTTACCAAACGCCCTGCATCTGCTATAGCATCTCTTTTTATGGTTATGGTATTACCTTTATCGTCCATTCCAAGATTATCTTCAATAAAAGTAGCGAGCATCATTCCACGAATGTCATCTATTTTGTCAAACAATGCAGGATAATAGGTTTCTATATCATATGGCGCAGCATCCTGGATCTCTATAGTCAACCTCCCGCATCCTGCTTTTTTTACAAGCTGCGAGAAAACATCAAAATTTCCCATGGGTGAATTGTTGATTGCCCGAATATTTTCTATCTTTAGCAGATTGTCTGTCTGATGGCTCCCATTTCCGCAGTAATGTATGTGGCCGCCCCCGAATTCTTTAAATATCCTTGAATAATAAGGGACTACAAATTCCTCGTAAAGTGACGGGGTAACAGTAATGAGGTCATCATCTGAAACCCAGACGCCTACTCCTCTGGGAGAAACTACTCCCTGAAGTCCGCCTGTTTCATCAAAATCATATCCGGCATGTTTCTTTTGAACTTTTACCCAGTTTATAAATGCATCAGTTATCATTGACATAAGATGGTGCACAACAGGGGGGCTGTCATACATCCAGAGAAAAGCATTCTCATAACCACAGACCTGCATTAAAGTTGAAAGCGGGCTGTTCATATCTGTAAGCCCTATTGGAAGATCACTGTTTTTCTTTGCGTAATCTATAAACTTTAAAACTAAAGGCATCTGCCCGTCATTATAAGGATCGGGCATTTTGAGATTATCTATATCTGAGAGTTTTTTAACAACAATCCCATGAACTCCGGGATCGTCTCCATTGCCTGTAGCTTCTTTTACCGGACATCCAAAAGCTGAAGCCAGTACACCCGTACCAAACCAGGGCATAAAGTAAGGCATGGCATCGTCATCTACCTGTGAAAGGTGGGAAATAAATGCGTCCTCCTGAAATTTAACCATCACTTCAGGTTCTTCCCAATATTCCCTGGGTCTCTTATTATTGCCGAAACCGAAATAACACGGAGTATTGACGATTATGGCGAATTCTTCAGGTGAGCCTATCTTTTCTCTGCCAAATGCCAAATTTATGTTTCTAACACGTTTTGAAAGATTAAAGCCTCTCCACTCGCTTATCATTTATCTTCAATTCCTTTAAAAAAGATTATTTTTTATCCTGTCTTTCAATAAAATCTTTTGTCTTTTCTATAAGCTCCGGATACTTTCCGTAAGGCTCAAACGGAGGAAGAAAAAAACATACGAGTGTCAGTTCTTTATCTTTGGCAGTGTTTATGCACTCATGAATGGTTCCCTTGGAAGCAAGAGCCATGCTTTTTTCTTTTACTTCATATTCCTCACCGTCGACAATAAATCTGCCTCCGATATCGAAATAAATATATTCATCGCTTCCGCTGTGAACATGGCCTTCAGATATCCCTCCCGGTGGCACACTGCATATTACCACACCGCACCTTTGTTCGCCGGTCGTCTGTGGTGATACAAGCAGTCTTACCTTTCTAACCGGATTTTCTCCAAATTCTGCAATTGGAAATTCTTCAAGATTAAATACCTTCATTATGATTTTATCTCTTTTTTATTTGTTTTAATTTTGTTTAGGTTTTCAAGTTAAAAATTTACAGTTAAAAAAATCTCTAATACGCCAAATAAAGAGAGGATCACAAAAAACTTAATATTCTATTTTTTCTATGAAAGTACTTTTCTGTTCCTTCTTAAAATATCCACGTAAACAGCTACCAGAATTATAACGCCCTGTACTGTTCCCTGAAGGAATGTATTAATTCCTACCATAACGAGCCCTGTATTTACAATATTCATAATAAATACTCCTATAAGCGTTCCAATAAGGCTGCCATATCCTCCAGCAAGAGCAATACCACCTATAGCACATCCGGCGATAATGAACATCTCCCAGCTGTCACCGATGGGCGGATACCCCTGTCTTGTAAAAGCTGCGACAAGCATACCTGATAATCCTGCAAGCATGGATAGTATAACAAAATTCATATAACGAACTTTTCTTGTATTGATGCCGGCAAGTTTTGCTACTTCTCTATTGCTTCCGGTAGCATATATATTTCTGCCAAATTTTGATCTGCGCAGCAATACTTCAAATACGATAACAAGAATAATAAATACAACAAACGGGAGCGATATGCCCAAAACTTCTGTGCCTACTTTGGTGATTGGTATCTGAGCTCTGCCAATTGTATCCATAAAAAATAATGGCAGTGGATAGATAGGGTTGCCGTTTGTAACGACCATTACTGCACCACGAACCGCCCACAAAGTTGCAATTGTAACAATGAAAGCGGGCATTTTTAAGTCTACAATCAAAAAACCATTTAAAAAGCCAACAAGGGAACATGCAGCAAGCGTTATAATCATAAACGCTATTACGCCTATCCATTCATATGGAGTGTTTAACAGTCCAAAGCATGAAAACTTCATCATTAAAAAAGTACTGAATACTGCACCAAAACCGGCTACTGATCCAACAGAAATATCTATATCGCCGCCTAATATAAGCATCGTTTCTCCTACGGCAACAATCCCATAAAAAGCAAGTACCTTCATTATGGAAAAAATATTCGGTGATGACAAAAACGCCGGATTTAAAAAATAGAAAAGTAAAATCAAAACAATAAGAGGTATTAATATGCCGACTTCCTGCACAGAGAATATTTTCGCGACAAACGAGCTACCATTCTTTTGTACCTGAGTATTATTTTTTTCAAAAGCCATTTATGCTCCTTAAAAATTATTCGTAATATTGCTTATTTAATCAATCTTTCCAAGTATCCTGTTGCGACGTTTAAGATCAAGTATGGTAGCCATAATCATAATGACACCAAGAACAACAGACTGCATATTTAGGTTAATCTGAAGAAGTATCAGTATATTATTCATGACCTGCATCATAATTACTCCGATTAATACTCCTATCATCGAACCGGCTCCACCTATAAGGCTGATTCCGCCGATAGCAACCGCTGCAATAGCCAGAAGCTCCCAACCAACACCCCAGACGGGATTACCCATTGCTTCTTTGGCTGTCAGGAAAATACTGGACATGCCTATCAGCACTCCGCTGATAATAAACATGGAAATTTTAATTAAATCTGTATTGATACCGGAAAGCCTAGCCACATTGGCATTATCACCGGTGGCATATATTTTGCGTCCGTAAGATGTCTTCTTAAGAATGACCTGAAATAAAATAATAATTGCAATGAATATAAAGAAGTTCCAGCTCAGACTCAGAGGCTCAGCCTGCCCGAATTTCAAAAATATATCAGAGCCAGGTGCTGAAGCAATAGGCACCGGACGACTGTATGTCATTGTCCTTGCAAGACCCCTGCATATAAAAAGCATTGCAATAGTTGTAAGAAATGGGTTGATTTTTAGCTTGACTATCAGTAAACCACTTATAGTAGATAATGAAACTGCCAGTAAAATAGACAGAAGCATCGCAAGTATAAGCGGAATATGCCAGGCAGTTGCCGCAACAGCAAAGAAAGTACAGACAAAAGCAACCATTGTACCTACAGAGATATCTATATTGCCTGTCATTATAATAAGAGCTTCCCCGATTGCAACAAGTCCCCACGTTGACATCCTTCTTGCAATGACGGCCAGATTGCCGGGATTGACAAACATCGGATTAAAGCTCACTGCTATAATAATTAAAACCAGTACAGGCAGAACTGTATTTACTTCCTGAATATCGAAAATTTTCTTTAAAACTCTTAAAAAGGCATTTCCTGTTTTAACTTTTTTTATTTCTGAATCTGCCAACGCTTATTCCTCCTTTAATCCCGCCAAGCATATATTAAGCAAAGCATTTAACCATGACAGTTTCCTGTGTCGCTTCACTTTTTAAAAGCTCACCAACGGTTTTCCCGTGAGCAAGTATTACAAAGCGGTCACACATGGCTAAAAGCTCCGGCAGCTCGGAGGATACCATAATTATTGATATTCCCATGTCTGCCATAGTATTTATAAGGTTATAAATTTCATTTTTGGAACCTACGTCTATTCCTTTTGTAGGTTCATCAAGTAACAAAATCTTGGGATCAGTATTAAGCGATTTTGAGATAACCACCTTCTGCTGATTTCCACCGGACAGAGTCGCGACCATAGTATCGTAATTAGGTGCCTTAATGCTGAGTTTGGCCATATAAGTTTTGGCTACATTATTTTCCTTTTTACTATTTATAAACCAGCCGGTAATAATCTTTTTTAAATTCGTCAGAACTATAT
>CAYNMO010000002.1:32558-36913 GCA_964398155.1 uncultured Actinomycetota bacterium
GCATCAAAAGTCCGTTAGCTTTTCTGTCCTCTGTAACAAGACAAAGACCATTTTTAATGGCGTCGCCGCTATTTTTGATTTTAACCTCTTTGCCTTCGATAAATATCTTTCCTGATGTTATGGGATATTCTCCAAAAAGTGCACTTAATGTCTCAGTTCTTCCTGCACCTACCAGACCTACCAGACCCAGAACCTCACATTTTTTCAGGTTAAAACTTACATTTTCTATCAGATTTTTGTTTTTTATCTTTGGGTGGGATACTGTTAAATTCTCTACGCGGAGAACTTCTTTGCCTATCTCTACATTTCTTGGTGGATACATACTTGTAATAGTTCTACCCACCATATCTGTAATAATTTTGTTTTCATTATACTGTTCGTGCTCATAGGTAGCTATATTTGCACCATCACGCAATATTACAACTCTGTCAGTAAGTTCCATTATTTCTTCCAGTTTATGCGTAACAAATATTATGCTCCTGCCACCAGCCTTAAATTCCCTGACTATCTCAAAAAGGTTGTCAACATCAACTTTGGCCAGTGCAGTTGTAGGCTCATCGAGTATTAGGATATGGGGATCCCATGAAAGAGCCCTTGCAATCATTAACAGCTGTTTTTGACCGATGCTAAGCATCCTTACACGTGTTTTTACATCCAGATTTATTTTTCTTAGTTTTAAAAAATCTGCAGCTCTTTTTACAGTATCCGCAAGATTCGTAAATGAACTCTTGCTTTGTGTTAAATGTCCTACAAAAATATTTTCTGCAACCGTAAGATCTTCCATGACGTTAATTTCCTGAGGAACAAAACCTATTCCTTTAACCAGTGCGTCATGAGGAGAATGAAGATGAACCTCTTCTCCGTTTATTAGTATTTTACCTTCAAAAGTACCGGAAATATATATTCCATTGATTACCTTAAGTATTGTGGATTTACCGGCACCGTTTTCTCCAATAAGCCCAAGTATTTCTCCGGGGCGGACGCTCAATGATACATTGCTTAATGCTCTGACTGCCGTGAAATCTTTTGTTATGTTTTGCGCTTCCAGTACATACTGCGCCATACCTCTTGTCTCCTCTCATAACATGCCTTCGCGGCGGACACAATTAAGGCCCGCCGCAAAGAATTATTTCTTCAGATTAAAGTTTACACAAAAAAATTAACAATAATCTATTTAACGTTTTTCATTCCTGCATCAACTTTATCATTTATTGCATAATAATCTTCAACATTCTCTTTGGTTACTAGCGGAGAAGGCATTATGTTGTCAAAAGGAACTGTTCCGCCACGAAGAATAGTGTCAAGCATTTCAGCACATTTTGCGAATTCTTCAAAAAGAGGCTGAGCAACAACTGCGTACATGTCGCCAGACTTAACTAGATCAAGATTCACACGGCTGTAGTCCATTGCTATTGCACAAATCTTCTTGCCTGTGTTCTTCTGTGCGCCTGCCCATGTTGAAGGACCAGCACCAGTTGTTGAGAAAGCACCTGTAATGTCAGGGTTAGCCTGCATAATAGCAGTTGCTATCTGGATAGATGAAGGTACGTCAAATCCTTCAACTGCAGCGTCAAGAACTTTAACATCTTTGAAATTTGCTTTCATTGTGTCAATAAATGACTTTGCTGCAAGATCTTCTGTAGGGTTGAAGCTTCCTTCTGTTACTGCTACTGTACCTTTTCCACCTATTTGCTCGCCAATTGCCATAGCAGCTGTTTTACCGTATTCAATAGCTGAACATGCTGCCCATGCTGTAAGTCCCTTGTATGTTGCTACTAGATCTCCCTGAACTGCTGTGTGTCCGGTTACAACAGGAATGCCCTGATCTGAATATTTCTTAACATACTGTGCTGTTGATTCATCAAACAGATACTGGCAAAGACCCTGTACCTTAAGTGATGCCATACCTGCTTCTAGAAGACCATACTGCTTAGGAGCGTCTGCTTCATCAGGAGCAAGAAGTATAGGTTCGTAACCAAGCTCAGTTGCTCTTACCATAAATCCAGCTATCATAATTCTGACAACAGGATGTACTTTTAGAAATATACCTATAGCGATTGGATGATCTTTAGGATTATACTCAGCTGCTGCTGCTGTAGTTTCTGCTGCTGCTGCTGTAGTTTCTGCTGCTGCTGTAGTTGCTGCTGCTGCTGTAGTTTCAGCTGCTGCTGTAGTTGCTGCTGCTGCTGTACAGCTTGTTCCAACCAAAGCCATAGTAGCTGCAATTACAACAACAGTTAATATTACTAATATTTTTTTCATTTTTTTCTCCTTTAGGGATTTTATTAATTTTACAAAAAACAATACCTTTTCACCTCCTTCTTTCTTTAAACTTCTTTCTTTTGCACTAAAAAACACTTACACGAGCACTAACTCTTACTACACTTTAAACAAAGATTTTTTATTAACTGAAGTTGATTTGAATATATAAGTTGTATTTATGATGATATAAATTTCATTCATAACGAGACAGATTCACATTTTTCCATTCTAAATACTTATAATATAGAGTCTAAATCTAAAAAACCAATATTGCAATAAAAGCCATTTTATGGCTGAGTTCGTGGTAATGATTTTAAAAATTTAGTTTGTTTGATAACAGACTTAAAATGAGTACAAGTTTAAAAACTTATAAAACTTTAACATTTTACAGCTTAAAAAAACTTAAAGAAAAATGCATCTATTGAATTAGAAATACTAATATCTGGTTTACCCAGTTGCTATATGAATTTATTCCTTTTTTACAAAAAAGTCAACCATTTCGGAACATATTAATTGCAGTAATATAGTTACTGGTTCAACCAATTTAGTAGCCTAATGTTAAAATTTTCCCCGCATAATGTCAAGAGTTACTTTTGACTACTGGCATAACAAAGACCGATATTCCCTGTATAATTCACCGCCATCAAATACTTGTATATGAATGTTTCTCAAAAAAATAAATAAGAAAATTACTTTTTGATCTATTTACAATAATTAATTATTTCTTGTCAAATAACTCTTTAAAACAGTCCGGTTAAAAATATTTTAAGCCTGATTTAAATAAAAAATTCACTAAAAATGCGTTAATCACCAGTAACTGATTATTTTATATTAAAATTCAGAATTAAATATTATGTTGTATGTAGTAAAAATTATGTTATAAACATTTTGTTGTCAATGCGCATGTTATGAATTATTTCCATCTATGATCACAAATATTTTCAGCAATTTTGATGTAATTTCTTCGATTATTATTTTAAAAAATGATAAAGTTCTAAAAGAGTATAAAGATTCACTGGGATCTGCGTTAAAGACAATGACCGCTTCTTTAGCAATTAGAAATTATAGATATCGAAGATAGTCAGCACTATATTTAAAATTAAAAAAAAAAAAAAAAAATGGATTTGAAGCACGAAAAAGTAAATTATATCTTGCCAGGTAATTAAATAAAGGTTAACTTGATTATGAATAAAACTAATAGCAAGTCAAGACAAAAAAGAAGTTTGATGGTAAAATTTGAAAATCAATTAAATATATTATTATAAGACAATAAGGAGAAACAATGGCAATAATTGAAAAAAAATTAGAAAAAATGGGGATAAAATTACCTGAAATGGAAGAAGAACCTGTAGGTCTTTATATACCTGCTGTGACGGTTGGAAATCTTGTCTTTACTTCCGGTGCTGGCACTGATGTGACTGGAATGAAAAAATACAGGGGGAAAGTTGGAAAAGATTTAACCCTTGAAGAAGGGCAGGAGGCAGCAAGACAATGCGCAATTAACCTTATTGCAGATGTAAAATATGTGATTAAAGACTTGGACAGAGTCGAAAGAATTGTCAGAATGATTGGTTATGTAAACAGTGCAGATGGTTTTAAGCTTCAGCCTAAAGTTATTAATGGTGCATCTCAGCTTTTAATAGACCTGTGGGGAGAAAAAGGCAGACATGCAAGAGCAGCACTTTCTGTAAATGAATTATGGGATGATACTCCGGTTGAGTGCTATCTGATTGTTCAATTAAAAGACTGATATGTAAAAATTCGGAAGATTACATGTAAAAAGTAAATTTTCTTAAAATTAAGGACATAAGCAGAAGCTTATGTCCTTAAAAATTGTAATGCCTGGTAGTTTAAACTATCCAAAAATTATTATATTTCTAATTTCGTGTTCTTGATATTTACAGTTATTAAAATATTTTCCCCGATTGGTTCCTGATAAATAACTGGCTAAAATAGACTAATTAAGAAAATATTAAGCTTAAACAAAGTAGTTATTCAATAAAAAATGAGTTATTCGCCATGAGCTAATCAGAACATCCTGCCAATATCTAAACTGCCCAATAAGCGTATTCATTTATTTTCAATTGTGCTTA
>CAYNMO010000003.1:0-590 GCA_964398155.1 uncultured Actinomycetota bacterium
AGGTTGGCAACGGTAAATACTGCAAAAGCAAGCCCTGCCAGAGACCAGGTAAGGACAGCACAGCCAATCCATTCTACTATTTCGCCAAAATAATTTGGGCTTGAAACAAATCTAAAAAATCCGGAATATGGAATAATATAGTTGTTATCACCCTGTCTTCTTAGTCTGAGCAATATATAGTCTGACTGGATATTGATAAACATTCCTGTAATAAAAAGAACTGAACCTATTATAAATCTTGCATCAATAAACCAATGGACAGAGTATGGACTGGAAAAAAAATAAAGATACCTGCCATTCAGATAAGCATTTATAAAATTAAAAATTAAAGCAAAAGCAAGAATCAGTGCCGGAAATTTTTTATTTCCCCCTTTCATCATAAAGGGGTATACCAGCGTTCTGTGAAAATAATGAACGCTCCAGTAAATAAGAAAAACTATGGCAACGGGGTTTAATTTTTTATTGCCGATAAAAAATAAAATAATTATAATTGCAAAAGAAGGAAATTCCATTAAAAACCATCCAAATTTTGCCTTTAGTGTAATACCCCAGCCTTTTCTTCCGTGTCTGCCATAGGGAGCCGATATAAA
>CAYNMO010000003.1:600-9381 GCA_964398155.1 uncultured Actinomycetota bacterium
ACAGCGAAAACTGTAATCAGTAAAATATTGAATATGGATAATTCAGTCACTTGGTTTTATGATTTGGTTTTTATTAAAAATAATCTTTTTCCAAATTAGCAGTATATTATAATAATGACTTTAAAACAAAATTATTAAAATATGTTTTTTATAATAATGACTTTAAAACAAAATTATTAAAATATGTTTTTTATAATAATTTCTTTAAAAAAAATTATTAAAATATTTTTTTATAAATACAGCTGTTTATAATTAAAAAAATCCAGCGACGTGAAATTTAATAATTATTAAAATTTCTTGTTTTTTTGTATAATTGATTTCTGGTGAATAATTAACCCAAATGGTCTAATCTGGAAAAATTTAAACCTTATTTAAGAAGATAATTCTCTAAAGACTAAGTTGTTTACCGGAAGCTGATTATTTTTTAATAATAAATCTATTTTTAAAAAGGATATTTTAAAAATGCTGGAAATATTTTTGGTTGCAATAAGCCTTGCACTGGACTGTCTTGCAGTTTCAATAGCACAGGGAGCAGTTTTTAAAAAGAAAGAAGAAAAAATAAAATATGCATTAAAAACTGCTTTATTTTTTTGTGTATTTCAAATGGTCATGCCTTTAATTGGATGGTGGGCGGGATATGGTTTTAAAATTGTTATAACAAGTTTTGATCACTGGATAGCCTTTGCTCTTTTAGCAGCAATTGGCATAAAAATGATATATGAGGGAGCAAAAGGAGAACATGAAGATGAAGAAAAAAGTGTAATAAAAATACGTACTTTGATAATTTTGTCTTTTGCCACCAGTATAGATGCTCTTGCAGTTGGAATAAGTTTTGGAATTATGAATACCTCTCTTCTACTGTCAATTATCATGATAGGAGTTTTTGCTTTTCTTTTTTCATTTATCGGTTTTATGGCAGGAAATAAAGCAGGCGGATTCTTTAAAGGAAAAATTGAAATAATTGGCGGAATTATTCTTATTTTAATAGGTTTAAAAATAGCAGTCCAGCACCTTTTTAATTTAAAATTTCTATAAAAACATATTCTTAATCATAATTTTAGCTATAATTAAGAAAAAGGAAAAATTACTTAATAAAAAACACAATTAATCATTTAAAAGGCTATTTATGGAAGACTTAATGTAAAAATGATAGAATTAATAAATAGAAAAACTAATTTTTAAAATAATATTAATTATTTTATGGATATAAATAAGGGGGGCATGATGGAAAAAAATAATAAACTGATTTATTTCGGAATTATAGTGGGAATTTGTTTCATTATTGGTATCCTGGTTTTTTCTTTTGCTTTTTACAGAGTCAGAGCAACTGACAATACCATGTGGGTCACAGGTTCATTCAAGCAAAAAGTCAGCTCCGATATAGCCAAGTTTAGTGCCGGGTTTAGCAGGAATGTTCCAGTGGAAGACTTAAAAACAGGGTATTCGCAAATGAAGTCTGATGAAGAAATAGTAAGAAAATACTTTACAGATGCCGGTTTTGCAGAAAAAGACATACAGGTTTCTCCTGTCTATATGGATTCGCCTTTTATGTACGACTCTAATGCTGCCAAGGAATATATTTTAAGGCAGACAGTGGAAATTCAGTCAAAAGAAATTCAAAAAATAACAGATTTATCGAAAAATGTTCAAGTTCTGATCAATGAGGGTGTTATATTTTCCATAAACAGCCTGCAGTATTATGTAACAAATTTGCCGGAACTTCGAATTAATCTACTGGCGGATGCAGTAAAAGATGCAAAAGCAAGGGCGGCAAAAATTGCTGATGGCACGGGTAAAAAAATAGGGACAATTAAGACTGCCAACATGGGCGTAGTTCAGGTTTTGCCTGTTAATTCAACAGATGTATCTGATTATGGAACTTATGATACAAGCACTGTTGAAAAAGAGGTAATGATTACTGTTACTGTATTATTTACTCTGGAATAAGTTTTATAAAAGCAGGAATATAATTGATTATATATAGCCCATTTCTTTTAGCCACTCAATTGTATCTCTGATAGAATCTCTTACGGGGCGTGGATTAAAACCCAATTGTTTCGTGGCTTTTTCGTGGCTTATATATGAATTACTGCAAAGAACTTCAATAGAATATCTTGTAAAATATGGCTTGACTCCTGTAAGACGATAATAAATAGGCATAAGGGATGCTATGAATTTCCCAAAACCTACCGGCAGATAATACATTGGGGCTTTAATGCCTGTGACCGACTCTAAAATATTCATCATTTCTGAAACTTTGACTCTTTGACCAGCCAAAATGTAGTTTTCGCCTTTTATGCCTTTCTCGCTGGCAAGAATATGCCCTTCTGCCACGTCTCTGACATCAACAAAGTCATAAGCTCCTTCAATAGCGAGCTTAAGCCTGCCTTTGGCAAAATCGATAAAAGTTTTTGTAATAGCAGAAACAGGAAAATCATATGGTCCTATAACGCCTGTTGGATTAACAATAACAGCATCCAGACCTTCCCGGGCCGCATTAATTACTTCTTTGCTAGCCAATGATTTTGAAAAATCATAGCTGCTTTTATTTGTTGCCGAGCAGTAAGGAACTTTCTCGTTTATCAGCACCCCGTCCGGGGAATCTTCAAGTGCATGAATAGTGCTCGTATAGACAAGCCTTTTAACATTGCAGGCACGACAAGCCGAAATGACATTTTTAGTGTAAAGGTAATTTATTTTATGGATTAAAGTTTTGTCTCCGGGCATGAGAGATATCATACCGGCAAGATGGTAAACATTTTCTGCACCCTTAAATGCTTTTATCAAAGAATCTGTTTCGCCAATATCACCTTTAAATATTTCAATATCCAGATCTTTAAGTGACTCAAGATTGGAGGTGCTTCTTACAAAGGCTCTGACATCACGTCCTTTTTCAAGAAGTCTCTTTACGAGGACATTGCCAAGATAACCATTAGCGCCCGTAACAATATCAGTCATAATTTTTTATTTGTTGTGTAGTAAATTAAAATTATTGTTTATCTTAAATTAAATTGATTCTAAATTCCAATAAAATAAAATATTTTATTGGAATATTTATTAAATATAAGTATAAGCTTTATTTTAAAAGCGACAGTTAATTTAAAAAAAAGATATATGTTAAGGAATTATTTTTAAATAAAAAAGCAAAAAGTTTTTCAATAGTATAAAATAAGTATCATATTTTAAAAATTATAGATTGGACGGAATATGGCTGACAAAGGTAAAAATATAAAGAAATTTACCATTCTTCACTCAAATGACATGCATGGCGATTTTTTGGCAGAAGTCAAAGCAGGAGAAGGAAAGCTTATAGGCGGTCTGGCTTTACTATCAGGATATATAAACAAGGTCAGAAGGGAAGAAGAAAATGTACTTTTTGCTATTGCGGGAGACATGGTTCAGGGCAGTCTGATTGATTTTGAATACAAGGGTATCTCAACTATGGAGATAATGAATTATCTTGCACCGGATGTAGTGGCACTTGGCAACCATGAGTTCGATTATGGACTTCCGCATCTTCTTTTTCTTGAAAAAATGGCAAATTTCCCTATCGTTAATGCCAATTTATATATAACCCATTACAATAAACGGTTAATGCTGCCATATATAGTGATAAAAAAGGCAGGATTTGATATACTGTTTACAGGAATTGTTACTGAAAAAGTTATCGATTCAATAAAGCAGGATAAGCTTATTTCAAGTTTTGTAACTCTCGAAGAAGCAGGAAATGAAATAGGAGTTATCTCGAATGCTTACAAAAATGATGATATAGATTTAACGATTGTTCTGACTCACATCGGTTTTGATTCAGATATAGAATTAGCCAGACTATTAAAACCTGAGTGGGGGATAGATCTGATAATTGGCGGGCACTCACACACTATTCTTAAACAGCCGGAAAATATCAATGGAATTTACATTGCCCAGGCCGGAGTGGGAACCGATCAGATAGGCAGGTTTGATATCATTGTCGATGATGATACAAACAGTATTATTGAGATGAAGTGGCAGCTTATATCCATAGACAGCAATATTGCCGAACCGGACAGCGAACTTGAAAAATATATAAATACATTTAAAGAAGATGTTGACAGGAAATACAACACTGTTGTCTGCAAGTTTGCAAGAAAAGTTACTCATCCCGCAAGAGAGATTGAGACTGAGCTTGGAAATATCATATCTGACGCTTTTGCAGAAACAAGCGAAGCAGACATAATGCTGACTGGGGCCGGATCAATAAGGATTAAAGAAATGGGCCCGCTGGTGACCTTAAAAGATATAATGACATGCTTTCCCTACGATGACAGCCTGAGCAGGCATGTTGTATCCGGTTTAGAAATAAAAAAAATATTTTCTCATTTTATGCGACGGGAAAACAGAAACGGTGAGGGGGAATGCTATCAGGTAAATAAAAAAGTCAGAGCTGTCTATGATGACGACAAAAAAGAACTTGTCTCACTGCACCTTGACGGAAAAGAAATTGAAGAAGCATCGGAATATAAAATATGCATGCAGGGCTATCATTTTAATAATTCTAAAGCTTATCTTAATATTGCAAGTGAAGAATTACTCAAATCAGGCAAATCAAAGGTAATTTCAACTTCAGCGCAGCAGGTATTGCTTGAATATCTGCGAAACCACCAGAATATTGATGGCAAAATTGAAGGAAGGCTTGTATATCAGTAAAAAAAGAGTAGCTGACTTAGACAGGTACCTGCTTGCAATGTATCAGATCCTGGAGTCTTAAAACTCCAAAGATACTTTTTTTAATCAAAGAACTTCATATTGGGGTAATTTAAGTCAGAAGTTACCATGACAAAATAAAAACAAAATATTTGCAGGTGATCAAATGAATGTAATAACGGGAGCTACAGGACATGTAGGAAATGTACTGGTCAAAAAGCTGATCAGTTTAAATAGGAACGTAAGAGTTCTAATTGAAAATAACACTGATGACTCAGTATTAAATAATTTAAAAATTGAAAAGTCAGCAGGAAATCTTCTAGATCCGGATTCACTGGAAAGAGCATTTAAAGATGCGGATACAGTTTATCATCTTGCTGCCAAAATATCACTGATACCAAGAGAGAATGACATCGTTCAGAAAATTAATTATGACGGGACGGTCAATGTTATTGAGGCCTGCGGGAAATGTAATGTTAAAAGGCTTGTCTATATGAGCTCAGTGCACGCATTAATGGAACCTCCTGAAGGTACAATGATAGACGAGAGGTATCCTTTTGATCCTAATAATGATAGAGGGCAGTACGACAAATCAAAAGCTATGGCAAGCGTCAGAGTCCTGCAGTCCATCAGAAAAGGCTTTGAGGCAGTAGTAGTGTGTCCGAGCGGGGTAATAGGTCCCTATGATTCACTAATTTCATTTATGGGTAAAACCATTATTGATTTCATAAACGGCAAAATAAAATTTCTTATAGATGGAGCTTATGACTTTGTGGATGTAAGAGATGTAGTTGATGGCACAATATTTGCTGCCGACAGAGGCAAAACAGGTGAAAAATATATTCTTTCAGGGCAGAGAATAACTATTACAGAAATTATGGAAATTTTATCTTCAATTTCAAAATTTAAAATTCCAAAATTTAAAATCCCCAAATGGTTTGCAAATGCAGCTTCAATACTGGCAACCGGCTACTATGAACTTTTTAATGTAAAGCCGGTTTTTACAAAATATTCTTTTAGTACGCTTCAAAGAAATTCAATGTTTAGCCACATAAAAGCATCCAGAGAATTAGGCTATAATCCAAGGCCTGTAAAGGAATCTATCCTTGACAGCGTGGTATGGTTTAGAAAAATGGGTTTTATAAAAAGTTAGAAATTTAAAAACAGTCATAAAAAAACAGCTTTCCTTTTTTTTCGGAAAGCTGTTTTTTTGTTAAGGCAGGTGTTAAGCTCCCTTGCACTTATTCTTCATCTTGCTCTATTGATAAAAAATTAAATTTATAAACAGATTGTAACAAATAAAACTATTCTGATAATAATATAAATATTAATAATTGTCAATATTTTTAACTAAAAAATATATATAATATTAAATTAATAAAGATATTATAAAAAGTTAAAATTATCTCAAACCTGCTTTCGCTAAATTGATAAAAACACTTTTTTAAAAAACTTATTATCCAAAGCAAGTCAGACGGAAAATATTAAAAAATAAGATTAAAATAAAAAAGTAAAGCGATAGTAAAAAAGAAATAATAAAAAGCAAAGCAAAATTATACCTCGCGGTTGCAATTATCTTTAAAGTTGCATATAATTCTGCCTATTATTAATTATTTCCTAAAAATAATGTATCTGTCTTTTATTGAAATTATCAATTAGGGTTATTATTATTTAATTTCTTAAAAACTAAATATTGTCAGGCAAAGCTGCCTGTTTATCGCAAAGAAGCATTTATGGTTTGTATGCATTGTGCATATAAACTTCAAATGCTTTTTTTATTTTATGGGAACAGTTTTTTCTTTAAAAACTTAATTACACAAAAAAAGAAGGAGCAATAATGAGCTACACTGAAGGAGTATTTGAAGCAGTCATAAATAGAAGCCCAAATGAGCCTGAATTTCATCAGGCAGTTAAAGAAGTTTTTTTGAGTCTGGAACCTGTCTTTGAAAAACATCCCGAGTATATGAAGATGAGTGTTTTGGAGAGAATGGTAGAGCCTGAGAGAATGATTATGTTTAGGGTCCCCTGGATGAATGACAATGGAAAGGTAATTGTAAACAGAGGATACAGGGTACAGTTTAGTAGTGCCATAGGTCCTTATAAGGGTGGGCTTAGATTTCATCCTTCAGTAAATCTAAGTATAGTCAAGTTTCTTGGATTTGAGCAGATTCTGAAGAACTCTTTAACAGGGCTGCCAATTGGTGGAGGAAAAGGCGGAAGTGATTTTGATCCGAAGGGAAAATCAGATTTTGAAGTAATGAGATTCTGCCAGAGTTTTATGACTGAATTATCCAAGTACGTTGGGGCGGATATTGATGTGCCGGCAGGAGACATAGGTGTTGGCGGCCGGGAAATAGGCTACATGTTTGGGATGTATAAGAGACTTAGGAATTCATATGAAGGCGTTTTAACCGGTAAAGGGCTGGAATTCGGCGGAAGTTTAGTAAGAACCGAAGCTACAGGATATGGCCTTGTTTATTTTATGGATGAGCTTATTAGGAACAATGGCAAGTCTTTTAAAGGATCAAAAGTAGTTATCTCAGGTTCCGGGAATGTGGCAATTTATGCTCACCAAAAAGTAACCGAACTTGGAGGAACTGTAATTGCAATGAGTGATTCCGGTGGATATATTTTTGATCCTGACGGAATAGATCTTGATAATGTTAAAACAATAAAGGAAAAAGAGAGAAAACGAATTAAAGAATGTACCTTAAGCAGCAAATCAGCCGGATACTTTGAAGGATGCTCTAATATCTGGGATATTAAATGCGACATTGCATTACCTTGTGCTACTCAGAATGAGATTGACGAGGATGCAGCAAAAAAATTAATTAAAAACGGATGTTTTGCTGTAGGAGAAGGAGCAAACATGCCTTGCACGATAGAAGCAGTTAATCTGTTTTTAGAAAAAGGTGTTCTGTTTGGACCTGCTAAAGCAGCAAATGCAGGGGGTGTGGCAACTTCTGCCCTGGAGATGTCTCAAAACAGCATAAGATATTCCTGGACTTTTGAAGAAGTGGATTTAAGGTTAAAAAATATAATGATAAACATATATAATAAAGCAAGCCAGGCTGCAACAGAATATGGTGTTCCGGGTAATATGGTAATGGGAGCCAATATTGCAGGATTTGTCAAGGTTGCTGAAGCCATGACAGCTCAGGGCATAGTATAGTAGGAAGCTTTATAGAGATTTTGTCAGGACGTTCTTAAATAAAACAGTAATTAATTGTTTCTTATAAAAGGTATTGTGCTGTTTATAGCTATAAGATATACATATTTATTAATATCTTATAAGGAACTTCTTAGATAAAACAGCAATTTATTATTTCCGATAACAGGCACCGTGCATCTTGAATTAATGCGCAGGTGCCTGTTATTTTTAGGTTTCTGCACTTTTAGTCATTTTTGAGATTAAATCTAAAAATTTAGGCAGCATAATTTGTTTACTATATTAGGAATTACTCGTCTTTTAATTCCAATAAGTACATATATTTTACTGGCTACTTTTTTTGAAATGGTCGCAAGTCCAAATCTCATCTTCTTTTGTCTGTCAAATAAAATTGAAGATTTTGCGTGAATAAGAACATAACGCATGTCTTTAGTGCGTATTAAGTTTAGAATCTTCTGTAAATTTCACCATTATCAAGTAAGATGTTTTTTGTTTTACTTTAAAAATTAATTCATATATTATATAAAAACAAAAAATTATAAAAATACAATTTTATGGAGGTTAAAATGTCTGCTCCAGATTTAAACATAAATAATTTATTTTCTCAAAAAGCTCTGCTTCTGGAAGAAAGCCCCACTTTTGTTCTCGAAAAAAAAGCAGATGAGCTTGACTTATTATTAAGAAAAGATGGAGATGCTGTTATCAGATTTGGTATAGGGCAGCCTGATTTTAACACCCCTGACAACATTAAAAATGCTGCCAAAAAAGCTGTTGACGAAAACAAGACAAAATATACTGCCTCAACCGGAATTATTGAATTAAAACAGGCTATAGCCCTTAAATTCAAAAACAACAACAATATAGACTATGATGTAAAAAATATATTTGCCGGCAACGGTGCAAAACAGGTGCTCGATGTTATTATGAGG
>CAYNMO010000003.1:9391-14506 GCA_964398155.1 uncultured Actinomycetota bacterium
ATAAATTCAGGAGATATTGTAATTATTCCAAAACCTTACTGGGTCAGCTATGCGCAGCAGGTAATATTATCAGGAGGCGAGCCAGCTTTTGTAGATTTCACTAAAGACCTGAAGCTCAATATAGATAATTTAAGGTATATAGTTAAAAATAATCCCAAAAAAATTAAATTACTCATACTTAACAGCCCTAACAATCCAACCGGTGCAGTTTATTCCAGAAAAGAGCTTGAAGATATTGGTGAAATTTGTTTAAAAAATAATATATACATAATTTCTGATGAAGTTTATGAAAATTTTGTTTATGGAACAGTAAAACATTTTAGCATTGCTTCATTTAGTGATGAGCTAAAGGACATTACTATTACCGTTAATGCGGTTTCCAAAACCTATGCCATGACTGGATGGAGAATTGGTTATTGTGCTGCAGATTTGCAGGTAATAAAACAAATGTCAAAAATTCAGGATCAGTCTGCATCAAATCCATGCACTCCTGCTCAATGGGCGGCAGTCGAAGCTATCGGTGGAAATCAGGATTCTGTCGAACTTATGCGCAGAGAATATGAAAAAAGAAGAGACCTTGTCTATAAAAGATTAAATAAGATAGATGGAATAAAGTGCAGCTTACCCGAAGGAGCTTTTTATGTATTTCCGGAAGTTTCAGGGTTATTTAATGCCAGGATAAAAAACGCATTTGAATTTGCCGGCCAGCTTCTTGAACAGGCAAAAGTCGCAGTAGTTCCGGGCGGAGCTTTTGGCAATGATAATTATATACGAATAAGCTACGCAACCTCTCTTGAAAAAATTGAAGAGGGAATGAACAGGATTGAAAATTTCTGCAAAGGGCTTTAGTATTTTTTAGATTATTTATTTAACTAAAGGACTTCATATTGAGGTTACTTTAGTCATGCCGATACATCGGTATAAAATATTCTATTCTACTTCTTTGACATTAATATAATTTGTGCTTCCGGGTATATTAATCATAACCCCGCCTGTTATGACTACGGTGTCTCCTTTTTTGATATAGCCATGCTCTCTGGCTGAACTTACGGCTTCATCGATTAATATATTGATATTGTCTGTATATTTTGTTTTTATCGGAATGACGCCCCAGCTCATCATTAACTGTCTGATCACCCAGTCGTTAGGACTTGCGCCTATAACCATGCATTTCGGTTTATTTTTTGACACATGTCTTGCTGTATTTCCCGTCTGAGTAAACGTTATTATTGCTTTGGAGCTTAAGTCATTTGCAATATCGCAGGAAGCAAAACTGATTGCATCTGTTATTGTTTTTTGCTGTATTTCAAAATTCTTCTGTATGATTTCCTGATAATCAAGTGTATTTTCGGTTTTGTTTATAATTTTAAGCATCATTTCAAATGCTTCGACAGGATACTTGCCGGCCGCTGTTTCCCCTGAAAGCATGACCGCATCGGAGCCGTCAATAATTGCATTTGCGACATCGCTTACTTCTGCTCTTGTGGGTCTGGGGTTTCTGATCATTGAGTCAAGCATCTGAGTCGCAGTAATAACGGGTTTTCCTGCAAGATTAGCTTTTTTAATAATATTTTTCTGAATATATGGAAGATCTTCCTGATTTATTTCCACCCCAAGGTCTCCTTTTGCTATCATTATTCCGTCAGCCTGCCTCAGAATGCTGTTAAAATTAGTGACAGCCTCATGTTTTTCTATTTTGGCAATCACCATTATGCTGCTTTTTCTGTCTTTTATAATATCCATTAACTGTCTTACGTCTTCCGACTCCCTGACAAAAGACTGGGCAATAAAATCAACTTTTATATCTATGCCAAAATGTAAAAATTCAAGGTCTCTTTTTGTGACCGAATCAATACTGATAGATACCCCGGGAAGGTTGATGCCTTTGTGGGATTTCAAAATACCGCCCATAATTATTTTTCCCTCGGCATATCCTTTGTTTGTATAAATTTTTTGAATCCTGCATTCAAACAAACCATCATCTAAAAATACTGTGCTTCCTTCCTTTATATCATTAAGAAAATTTTTATAGTCTATATTTATTATTTCAATATTTTTGTCCGGATAAATTTCAGAAATGCTTTCTTTTGATGCAATGGTAAAAATTACCTTATGGCCGGCTTTAAGCTCAATATCATTGTTTAGTCTGCCTACTCTTATTTTTGGGCCCTGAAGATCAAGCAGAATTGCTGTATTTTTATTATGGCGCGCAGAAATATCTCTTATGGCATTAGTTATTTCCAGTATTTCTTCACGAGTGCTGTGTGAAGTATTAATTCTAGCTATATCCATGCCGCCCGCAATCAATTTTTCCAATATTTTGACAGACTTGCTCGATGGTCCTATGGTGCATATTATTTTGGTTTTTTTTAGCATTGTCTCAGGTTTGATATTATTTATTTTATATTTATGGTTATTCTTGTAAAAAATTTAAAATTTTACCCATCATACAATTTTAATTAACTGATTACCTAAAAATCAATAAATTACAAAAAATGATACAGACCAATTATGTATTATGATACTAATTATAATACCACAGTTATATTTTTAAAAAGTTTTGCACTTTTTAATTTTCGATAGATTATAATATTATTTGAAAGGCTTAATAAAACGAAAAAAGGGAGTAAAAAATTGATAACCGAAGATAAAATTGAAATATTTACTTACAGATGGATGCCAGATGAAGATAAAGAGATAAGAGCTGCAGTCCAGATTGTACACGGAATGGCCGAACATGCCGGAAGATACGGAGAGTTTGCAGCTTTTCTGGCAGACAATGGTTTTGCAGTATATGCCGATGACCACAGGGGACATGGAAAGACTGCAGGTTCTTTGGAAAATATAGGGTTTTTTGCAGAAAAAAACGGATGGAATCTGGTTGTAAATGATGAGATTGAACTGACCAGAATAATCAGGAAAGAAAATCCAGAGATTCCTGTATTCCTGCTGGGGCACAGCATGGGGACATTTATAATAAGAGATTATATTTTTACGCAAGGCGATTCTGTTGACGGAGTAATATTATCCGGAACAAGTTGTGATCCGGGCGTAATGGCTAATCTTGGAAAAATGATTGCAAAATGGCAGATTAAAAAAAATGGCTTTAAAGCGAAAAGCCCTCTTCTTGACAAGCTTTCTTTTGGGAAGTTTAACAGTTATTTTAAACCAAACAGGACTCCCTTTGACTGGCTGAGTACAAATGATGAAAATGTTGACAGATATATAGCAGATCCATATTGCGGGAGCGTTTTTAGCGCAGGCTTTTTTTATGATCTGATAATTGGAGTTAAAAAGGTAAATTTATTTGAAAATATAGAAAAAATTTCAGGCAGCCTGCCCATATTTCTTATTTCTGGAGAAAAAGATCCTGTTGGTAACTTTACAAAAGGCGTGCTGAAAGTTTTTAATGATTACGAGAAAGCAAAATTAAATGATGTAAGTTGTAAATTTTATACCGGGTTCAGGCATGAAATATTAAAGGAGACAAACAGATTAGAAGTTTATAATGATATTGCAGGCTGGCTAAACAAACATATTAAATAAGGTAATTGGTTTTAGAATTAGAGCTGTCTAGTAAAAAGGATAATTAAGAAATATTTAAGTTTAAGCAGGAGTATTATTAATTAAAAACTTAAGTATGTTTACCAAGAAATGATTAAAGTAATTCAGGGATAAAAAAAAAAAAAAAAAAAAAAGCAAAAATAATGTTAAAACCCGGAAGGGAAAAATCAATATTAAGATATCACCCGTGGATATTTTCTGGAGCTGTAGGTGACATGGAGCAGGGCATTAAGGAGGGAGATATTGCTGATGTTTTTAGCCATGACAATATTTATCTGGCTACAGGACATTTCCAGCCAAGCACCATAACTGTAAGACTTTTTACATTTGAAGAGCAGGAGATAAACGAAGAATTCTGGAAGAATAAATTAAAAGATGCCATTGATTTAAGGACCAGGCTTGGTTTTTTTGATAATAAGGATACAAATGTTTTTCGCCTAATAAATGCTGAAGGCGATGGTTTCCCTGGACTTGTTGCTGATTATTATAACGGCACAATAGTTCTGCAGGCTCATTCCGTGGGGATGTATCTTCATTTTGATATTTTTAAAGACTTACTGAAGGATTTGCTGGGGGAGAGCCTTAAAGCCATATATGATAAAAGCAGCGGCACCCTTCCGCATAAAGCTTCTTTAAAGACAGAAGATGGTTTTATTTACGGCAGCACCGGTGAAATAATTGTCAGTGAATATGGAAACAAATTTTTAATAGATATTATTGAAGGACAAAAAACGGGCTTCTTTATTGATCAGAGAGAAAACAGGTTTTTAATTAAAAATTTCTGCACTAATAAAAAAGTATTAAATACTTTTTCTTATTCAGGAGGATTTTCTGTTTATGCATTAAATAGCGGCGCAGATATTGTTCATAGTGTCGACAGTTCAACAAAAGCTGTTGAGCTGGCAGACAGGAACATAAATTTAAATTTTAATAATTGTCAAAATCACAAGTCTATCGAAGAAGATGTGTTAAAATTTTTAGATGCCTCTGATGAAAAATATGATGTTATCATACTTGATCCGCCTGCATTTGCAAAACACGCAGATGCCTTAAGGCAGGGCTTAAGAGGTTATTTCAGGATTAATAAAAAAGCATTTGAAAGATTAAACAGCGGGGGAGTATTATTTACATTTTCATGTTCTCAGATAGTTTCAAGAGAAGATTTCAGGACAGCAGTTTTTCAGGCTGCTGCCGCAACCGGCAGGAGTGCAAGAATAATATATCAGCTGAGCCAGCCTGCCGATCATCCGGTAAGCCTGTATCATCCAGAGGGCGACTATTTAAAAGGGCTTGTTCTTTATGTGGAATAAGGTTTGAAAAAATATTGTCTTGATTTTAAAAAACTTTCAGGGAACAAGGGCAATATTTTTAAATATTTTACTGAATTGCTTTCTTGAAATAAAAAAATTCCTTATTATTAAAATAAGAAATAATTGTTGTTTTTTAATAAACTTGAGAAAATATATTTGTTGGTTTTTATTTAAAAAAACATCAAATGTGGTAAAAAAATTTAGTGGAGGATAATAAATGGCATATAAAAAATCCAGTTCA
>CAYNMO010000003.1:14516-35846 GCA_964398155.1 uncultured Actinomycetota bacterium
GGCAATTTTTAGCAGTGGGAATATCCCTGTTTTAAAAGTTGAAGGGAATTCACTTCCGGAAGTCTGGGAAAAGTCGCTTATAGAAGTCTGGGAAAATGGTATTGCCATCAGAACACAGTATGACAGGCCAAAAGATCCTCCGAGTAAAGATGCTACCATGATAATGGTTATTAATGAACCGTTTGTCGAGCCAAGAATTCACAGAGCCCTTCCTACCGGGCTTGACGAACTTGAGATATACCGCCAGGAAGTTGTACTTGGTATCCATGACAACTGGATTGGAGGCCATGGATGGTCTTACAGTTATCACGACAGACTGTTTAACTATAAGACAGCGAGCTCTCACTTAAATCAGATCAGTAATGTAATTGACAGTCTTGCAGACTGTTACTATACAAGAAGAGCACAGGCAATTACCTGGGATCCAGAGCTGGATGCCAAAGATCATGAACCACCATGCCTGCAAAGGTTATGGTTTAGGATACTGGAAGATCCTCAGGATGGCCTTATTCTTAATATGAACACACATTGGAGATCAAGAGATGCATATAAAGCAGCCTTTATGAATATTTTCGCCCTGACTGATCTTCAGAGAGCAGTAGCGGAAGAAGTAGCAAAAAAAATAAATATTCCCGTAAAAACAGGCCGCTATGTTGATATGACTGACAGCTATCACATTTACGGTTCATATTTTGAACAGTTTAAGGGATTTCTTGATACTCTTAATAAAAAGACATTTGAAGAAAGAACGTTTTCATCTTCATTTGCAGAGCTGTTTTTTAAAGAAGCCAGAATGAAAATCCAGGCTGAAAAAAAATAAAAATTAATTATTCAAGAACAAAAAGTGCTAACTTAACCTGTCAGCAACACAGGTTAAATATTTTTTAAATTAAGCTCAAAATATTTATATTTGAACCGCTTTGGCTGGCTTTTAACTGTGTACTAATTAACTCTTATTAAACAACTCATTTACTACCGAAACATTTTGCTTGCGCCAAGCTTAAAATTTTCCCGACTAGACCCCTTTAGCCAGTTACTAACCAGGGACCAACTGCCTATTTAAATCAGAATTAAAGTATTTTTTATTAGACATTATAAGTAAATGTCCTGCATGAAACTATTTATTATAAAAATATAATATAAATATAACAAATAATATATAATATTAGTATTGAAAAAAATAGATAATAGTAATATAATATTATTAATAAAAAAATAATAAATAAATAATTTAAAAATAGAGATAGAAATTGATATTTTAGGCTATAAGGCTAAAGTTTTAAGATAAAGTATTTTTAGATTTTGTTTTGACAGGATCAGGGAAAAGCATTCTTATAATTTTTACTGTTTTCAATATATTTTAAAAAATGTGTTCATATTTTTCAAGTAAGTCTTTTGTCACCATATAAATATTCAATAGAAATGCAATAACAAAAGGAAGAAAAAAATGTTTAAGATATTTTCCGGCATTTCAAAGAAAATACTTATAATTTCAATTATCCTACTGGTATCATCTTCAATGGCCATTTTTATTGTTCCGGGCAGGCTTATGGCTGAGCCGGAGGCTTATCCAATTATGCGGCCAAGTTATGCAGCCCGGATAGATCAGATCAATGAAATTGAGAATGGTCCTCAGTCTGAAGTTAAATCAGAGGCTATGGGTTCTTCAGATACTGGCATCGGTAGTGTGAGTCTGCTTGCCCGTATGGATTATAGTCCCTCTGCGCGTAATCAGGGTCAGAGTGGTACCTGCTGGGTCTGGGCCGGAACAGGAGTAATGGAAGTAGCAAAAAATACTCTGGTGAGTCCAAATCAACGATTTTCCATACAGTTTTTTGATTCCAACTACAACGGCGGAACTGGAAGCAGTTGGGCAGGCATGGGCGGAACATTATCGAGGCTTGTCGACTTTTATTCTAATATCAAGATGGCTATACCCTGGTCCAATACAAATGCTTATTTTCAGGATGGCAGTCAGTCAGGCAGTGCCGGAGCAAAAATTCCTGCCAGTGCTATTTCCACTTTCCCCAATTATCCCATTACCTCTATTACCAGGGTAAATATACCTGCTTTTGGGCTGGACAAGGCAGTAGCTGTCAGCAATATAAAAAGTATTTTGAATGCCGGCAAAGCAGTTGTATTTAGTTACTGGCTTCCAAATGCTACCAGATGGAATGAATTCTATACGTTCTGGGGCTCAGGATCAGGCAGTACTGCTTATAACTTTGATTCTGTTAATGGCGAGGCTTATACATCTTCCGGTGGAGGTCATTCTGTTTTGTGTGTCGGCTATTATGAAGGAGCAACTCTTTCAGAGAGCTACTGGATAATGTTAAATAGCTGGGGGACTACCGCAAGCCGCCCAGACGGCATATTTCGTGTAGCTATGGATTTAAACTACACTAATAAAGATTCATATAATATTACTAATTTAACATGGGAAACTTTAGATATCGCTTATGGTTCACAGGGAACTACTGTGCCTGTAACTTCAATATCAGTAACTGGTGCCGGCAATGCGACCACAGTATTAAATGGCGCAACTCTTAAGATGAGTGCAGCAGTTCTTCCATCTGAAGCAACAGACAAAAGCATAATATGGTCAGTAACAGCTGGAACAGGTTCGGCATCAATAGGATCAGCTACCGGAATTCTGAGCGCCAGCGGAGTCGGGTCAGTTACAGTAACAGCAGCTGCCAATGACGGCTCTGGCATAACAGGAACCAAATCTATTACAGTAACCGCGGCTCCTGCTCCTGCACCAGGACCGGCGCCAGGACCAGGACCTGGACCAGGACCGGCATCCGGAGTACTAGAAGCAAGCCCGTCAGCATTTGGCAGTTCACTTTCAAATTATGAGGAAACAACCGCAGGGTTTGCAACACTGTATTATAACAGGATTCTAAACAGAGGGCCTGATGAGGAAGGGCTTAATGGCTGGGTAGCAGTGCTTGACAGCGGTGGCTTGACAGGAGTGGACGTCGTAAACTGTTTTTTCTCCAGCAAGGAATGCCAGGCAAAAATTTCAGGCTACACCAATGAGCAGTTTTTAACATTTCTTTATGGAATAATATTTGACAGACCGCCTGATGCGGGTGGTCTTGCCGGCTGGATAAACAACATGGCTGCAGGAATGACACAGGCAGAAGTTGTAAATAATTTTGCCCGTTCAGTTGAGTTTGAAACTTTGTGTGACTATTTTGGAGTTAATCCTTATCCCGGTTACTCTGGATTAGGGAAATAAAAAATATTTATATAAATTAATAAGCCAAAAAAAGATTAAAATAACTTTTTTAACAAATGTTTCATTACCTGAACCGTTTGTCCTTAGACTAATAAAATAATTTACAAATTTAATAAACCCGGAGACTGGTAACAGCTTCGGGTTTATTAATATAAAGGTAATAATTGTCTTTGGCTCTTAGAAAAGCCTTTTCTTGTGTCTGGCGCCTGAGAAATTAACTGACATCTCCCTTTCAGTGGAAAGCACCGCTAAATGACATAAATTCTCTGCATATTGTCACTGCAATTCCGTCTAAAAAATAATTTATTAATTTACTAGTTATAAATATGAGATCAGGTGGTTAAGCTCAAAAGAGGGAAGTTGTGTTAATATTTTAAACCAGGTACCAGGTTGGTGTTATAACAAAACAGATTTTAAAAAAGCCTGGCTGCACCTAAAGAGGATTTAAATTATTTGATATTATTTTTAGTGGATACTACGTTTACCACCCTAAGTTAACTCTCTTTTTTCCGTCACAATTTAGCTATAGATTAATGGAATCAATGGGTAATAATTCAGGACAGTAGAAGCAATTTTACTTACTTTACTATCCTTTCTTAAGTATTCTGTTTTAAATTATATTATTTTTTAAAAACAGTGAAAAATTATAAGGGTATGCGAAACATGAAAGTAAAAAATATACCATAATAATTAATATAATAATTATATATATATAAAAAATATATAAAATTTATTTAATACATATTGATTATTTCAGGTAAAAATATTAAAATAAAACTGTAAAACGCAGGCTTTATTAAAGAAAAGCAGTTAAAAATATTTTACTTGATAGCGATACATAAAAATATGTGTAAAAGAACATTTATGATGTTTTTAATGATTTGTTTATGCTTTTAACTATATTAATTCATAGTCAGCTTTTTAGGTCAGTCTTGTTTTTTTTGATAAATAACCGCTGCTGGTATGAAATGCAAAAACAGGGAGAGAGAAAATGTTAAAGATAACTTCGAAAATTTCAAAAAAAATAATTGTAATTTTAATTATACTTCTGATGTCATTTTTACTGGCCTTTTTTATGATTCCGGGGAGAGTTTCTGCTGAACCTGGCATTTATCCGATTATGCAGCCCAGTTATGAGACCCGTATAGAGCAGATCAACAGCATCGAGAATGGGCCCCAGGCAGATACTGGCTCAAAGGCAATGCGTTCTTTAGACACTGGCAGTACCTTAAATCTGATTAATGAGCTGACTTATATTGCTTCCGAGAGGGATCAGGGTCAGAGCGGTACATGCTGGGTCTGGGCCGGAACAGGAGTAATGGAAGTAGCCAAAAACACTCAGGATGGCATAAAAGACAGATTTTCCATACAGTTTTTTGATTCCAGCTATAACGGAGGTACCGGAATCAACTGGGCAGGCATGGGAGGGACGCTTTCAAAATTTGCCGGTTTTTATTCTTCTGCGCAAATGGCCATACCCTGGTCCAATACAAATGCTTATTTTCAGGATGGAAGCCAGATTGGTGCTGCGGGTGCAAAAATTCCGGCCAGTGCTATTTCAACTAATCCGAATTACACCATCACGTCTATTGCTCAGGCAAATATAACCACTCATGACAAGACTCAGGCAGAAGCCATAAGTAATATAAAAAGTATTTTAAATGCCGGGAAAGCCGTAGTTTTTAGCTTCTGGCTGCCGGATTCTGCCAGCTGGAATAATTTCTATACTTTCTGGAGCGGCAGCGCAGCTTCTGTTTACAACTATGACTTTGTAGATGGTCTGGCATATAATCCATATACTGGTGGAGGGCATTCTGTTCTTTGTATAGGTTATGATGACACAGATCCTGCAAACAGCTACTGGATAATGTTAAACAGCTGGGGGACTACGGCCAGCCGCCCGGACGGGATATTTCGAGTCAGTATGAATTTAAATTACAGTAATGAAGATTCATATCATTATGCTAATCTAACTTGGGAAACTTTAAATATAGTTTATGGAGCGCAAGTTGCATCAGTGCCGGTAACTTCAATATCAGTAACCGGTGCCGGTAATGCGACCACAGTATTAAACGGCGCAACACTTCAGATGAGTGCAGTAGTTTTGCCGGCAGATGCAACAAATAAAGATGTAACCTGGTCTGTAGTAAACGGAACAGGATCTGCGTCAATAAATTCTACAGGATTACTCACTGGTACTGGCCAGGGAACCGTAATTGTAAAAGCCACAGCCAATGACAGCTCAGCCGTTACAAACACCTTGGAAATTACAATAACTGCGCCACCTCCAATTCTTGTAACTTCCATCACAGTTACAAGTGCAGCCGGTGCAGTCACAGTGTTGAATGGCAGCACTCTTCAGATGAGCGCAACTGTCTTGCCTGCAGATGCAGCTAATAAAAATGTAACATGGTTAGTAACAAATGGAACAGGATCTGCTTCAATCAATACATCAGGATTACTCACTGGTACTGGCCCGGGAACCGTAACTGTAAAAGCCACAGCTAATGATGGCTCAGGTATAACAGGGACCAAATCAATAACAGTAACCTCGCCTCCGGCTCCTCCTCCTCCGCCAGGACCGACGCCAGGACCAGCACCTGTATCATCAGTAATTACAGTCCTGTCCCTTGAAAGTCCTCTTTCGAACTATGAAAATACTAGTGTCGGACTTGTAACTCTTTACTATAACAGGATTCTCTATAGGGCACCGGAAGAAGAAGGACTAAATGGGTGGGTGGCTGCTCTTGACAGCGGCGCCTTGACAGGCGTCGATGTAATAAACGGATTTTTTACCAGTGAAGAATGTCAGGCAAGAATATCAGGCTACACTAATGAGAAGTTTTTAACATTTGTATATAAAATAATATTTGACAGGCCGCCTGATGCAGGTGGTCTTGCCAGCTGGATGGCCAATATGAGTGCAGGCATGACACAGAGGGAAGTTGTAAATAATTTTGCACGCTCACTGGAGTTTGAAACACTATGTGGCTATTTTGATGTCAATCCTTATCCCGGTTATTCAGGGTCAGGAAAATAAAAAACATTTATATGTATAAATAATGCTACAGCCAGACTTTTTTGTTTACGGAGAGTCTGGCTGTAGCGTTAATAAGCATACATTGCATTCCGAAGTATAAAAAATGAAGGTCCATATTTTCATTGGACTGCACCACCTCTGCAAGTCGAGAAGCACAATAGCTGTGGGCTTATTAAATACTGAGCATAAATGCAAGACAGGTAAAGTCAAAAAAGGATAGGATAAATTAAATTTTTTAAACAGATATTTTATTAATTGGCCAGGCTATCTTTAGGCTTAGGTGATTTATAAATTTAAAAAACCCGGAGACTTGCAGCAGCTCCGGGTTTTTTAATATAAAGGCAGTAATTGTCTTTGGTTCTTAGAAACGCCTCATTCCATGTCTTATGCCTGAGAAATTATCCAACATTTCCCTTCCGTGAAAAGCTCCACCAAATGACATAAAGCCTCTGCATACTGCCATGGTAATTCCGCCTAAAAACAGAAGGCCGAGTACTGATGACAAAACAATAGCTGTAATTTTGGCCCACTTAAATTTTTTAACCCCATAAACAATCCAGAAAGCTATAGTCAGGAGGACAAGTGCAGAAATAAACATAAAAGTAAATGCACCTGCAATCATCATTAGCGGCATAAAATTACCGAACATAATTCCTCGCATCATTTATACTGTTTCCTTTCAAAAAATAAAATATTAATAAATTTAATATGGTCATGATAAAATAAAATAGTGGAGAAAAAATGGAGACCTGCTTTTTTTATTTCTCTGTCAGATCTTTATTTATTACTTTCTCAGACTCACTCTTGGATGAATTAATAAGACACTCTGAAATACCGGACAGCTTTTTAATTTCATTATCGATTATATCAAGTACATCCTCATATTCTTTTTTGGAAGCACTTTTATTCTGTTTTAAAACATCAATATTTGTTTTTATTACTGTAAGCGGAGTATTGAGCTCATGAGAAGCATTCTGGAAAAAATGCTTCTGGCTGCCAAAAGATACTTCAAGCTTGTCAAGCATTTTATCAAATGTCTGGGACATTTTTGCAATAGCATCCCTGCCTTTAATATTTAACCTCAGGTGTAATTTTTTTTCATCAATTTCTTCAACATTTTTTGTTATATAGTCAATTTGTTTTAAAGTTCTTCTTAAGAAAATAAAACCTCCTGAAGTGGCAATCAGAATAATCAATAAAACTCCTCCAGATAAGATAAATGTAATCTTAAATATTACATCCGGACGTAAAATAATTAACGGAGGCAGCATTCTTTCCCTTGGCATATTATTAAACTCTTCAATATTCTTCAGTGTGTTTTCATTTAAACCAGGGTTTTTCCTTAACTCACGCATAAACTTTTCTTTTTGAAAATTGCCTATAAAAAGTACTGACAGGAGGGAAACATATATTATTAGAGATATAATAATTATTATGCCAAATGTTAATGTGATTTTTTTATTAAAAGTTAATTTTGTTCTCATTTTTTTAAATTAAATTATAAAATTATTACTTCAGCTATCCTTCCTGCAAGATTAAAACTCATTAGGTAAAGCCATTCCTGATGTAAAGCCATTCCTGATGTAAAGCCATTCTTAATACTAAACTGCCGGCCATAAGCAGTTTTATGCTGTTGATACTCTGAATAGTTAATTATAAATTTTCATTAATTCTGTATCCTGAGCCGTAAACTGTTTCAATAATATTTCCGTTCTTTCCAATTTTTTTTCTCAGGTTTTTAATATGTGTGTTTACAATATTTGAAAAAATATCAGCATTCCTGTCCCATGCATGCTCCAGAATCTGGTTTCTGCTTAAAAGCTGGTTTTTGTTTCTCATTAAATACTCAAGTATCATATATTCCTTTTTTGTAAGCTCAATTTCTTTTGAATCAACCTCCACCTTTTCCTGGTCAATAAAAAGCCTGATATTTAATATTTCCAGGATATTTTCTTTCTGCTCCGAAGTTCTTCTTAGAAGCGCTCTTATTCTTGCAAGAAGAACAGAAAATTCAAAAGGTTTTGTAAGGAAATCATCAGCACCGTAATTTAATCCGTTTACAATATCTTCCGGCATCTTTTTTGCAGTAAGCATCAGGATATAGACATTATTTTTATCCTGTCTTATTTTTCTGCAAACTTCCTCGCCGCTGATATCAGGCAGCATAAGGTCAAGGATGACTACATCATATTCAAATTGCTGGGTTAATAAATAGCCGTCATTTCCGCAGTAAGCAATATCTACGCTAAATTTATGATATTCCAGTCCTTTTTTAAGAATATCCGCTATAAGTTTTTCATCTTCAATTACTAATATTTTCATATTTCCATTTGCCAGACTGCTAAAAAAACTTAGTTGTTTTTAATCAGATATGTCAGTTATTAATTTTTAATCTCTATTTACAAAAATTTACATTTTTCTATTTTCCAGACTGCTAAAAATAATATTACTTTTAGTTAGACATTTCAGCTATAAGTTTTTAATCTTCAATTACTAATATTTTCATAACTACATTTGCCGGACTGTTGTAAAAAAGTACTGTTTCTATTGGAAATACTGACTATAGGGTTTTGAATCCTTAATTACCAAAAGTTTCTTATTTCCATTTTTTCTAAGAGCACAATTTAATTTTAACACATCAGTCATCTATTCTGACATGGTTTTTAAGCTATTCGTGCCTCAATGACTCAATTGGACTAAGTCTTGCTGCCCTCATAGCAGGAACAATCCCAAATACCAGACCAATCACAGTGGAAAAAGAAAGAGCCAGTATTATTGGTGAAATTGTAACAGCAGTAGTAAATCCGGCAAATTTAGTCAGAATAATCGAAACTATTACAGCAAAAAGTATTCCCAGAATTCCGCCGGTAACGCTTAAAACAATACTTTCAGTCAGAAACTGCGTAAGAATATCTTTATTTTTTGCTCCTACAGCTTTTCTGATGCCGATTTCACGAGTTCTCTCGGTAACAGAAACAAGCATTATATTCATGATGCCAATACCTCCAACCAGTAATGAAATTGCAGCTATGCCTGCCAGCATTGCCGACAGGGTGCCCGTGATAGTACTTATCGTAGCAAGCATTTGAGCCTGATTGTTTATAGAAAAATCATTAAGTTTTCCAGGCATTATATTATGCTGTTTTTTAAGTATTGCTGTAATGTCAGCAGTTGCCTGATCTATCTGACTTTCACTGTTAACCTGTACCGTAATTCTGTCCACCACATTTCTTCCGCCATATAATTTATTTTGTGCAGTTGTTACAGGTATAATCACAATGCTGTCCTGATTTGTTCCAAATGAACTTGTGCCGACGGATTGCAATATACCTATTACAACAAAGCTCTGATTGTCAATTTTAATACTTTCTCCTATTGGATCTATTCTTCCAAAATAATCTTCAACAATCTGACTTCCGATAACTGCATTATTTGAATAACCGGATATATCTCCTGAAGTCAATAAACTGCCTTTATCCAGTTTATAATTCTGTACATCAAATATTTCACTTGTTGCCCCGGTCACAGGTACTGAGGAGCTTACTCCAAGATAAGAAACTGTGGAGGACCTTGAAACAACTGCACTTACTTTGGCCAAAGATTTCAGTCCTGTTTTTAAAGCCTTATAATCTGCAAGTTTTAAATCTCCCTTTACAGTCTCTTCTTCGCTGTCTTCACCGGGCCTGCTCATTCCACCAGGACCATCCTTGAAATTACTGTCTCTTCCGCCCTGCACCGTCAGCAGATTGGTTCCCAAGCTCTGAACATTTGAAATAATTGAGTTTTGTGCACCTGCTCCGACGGCCATAATTGTAATAACTGCACCTACTCCTATAATAATTCCAAGCATTGTTAAAAATGACCTCAGTTTGTTTAACAGCAATGCCTGAAATGCGACTTTAATATTTTGTAAGGATCTTTTCATATTTTTCTCCCTTTAATTTAATCTGTCTTCAAGTTTTGGCATTTCTGCTAATCTGGTAAGGGCATCTATTGGATTTTCGACTGATTCATCTTTAAAAATTATTCCGTCACGTACATATATTATTCTGTCGGCATGCAGTGCGATATCCATTTCATGCGTTACAAGAATAATTGTTTTGCCTTCACGGTTTAATTTTTGAAATATTGCCATTATTTCTTCACCGGTGACGGAATCAAGATTTCCGGTAGGCTCATCGGCAAGTATTATTGAAGGATCGTTTATTAATGCTCTGGCAATTGCAACCCTCTGCTTCTGGCCACCCGATAACTCGCTTGGTCTGTGTTTTTCCCAACCGGCAAGATTAACTGCTTTAATTGAATCCATAATCCTGGTTTTCCTGTTTTTTGCAGTATTTTTTATAGAATAAATAAGTGGCAGTTCAACATTGTCGATAACATTATTTCTTGATAATAAATTAAATGTCTGGAATACAAAGCCAATTTTTTTATTTCTTATCTCAGCAAGTTTGCTGTCATTTAATTTTCCGGCATCAGTATCTTCAAGTATATAGGTGCCGTTTGTAGGTATATCAAGGCAGCCCAGAATATTCATGAGTGTTGATTTTCCGGATCCGGAGGGTCCCATTATTGCAACAAATTCACCTTTTATAATACTGAGATTTACTCCCCGCAAAGCTTTTACCTGCATATCACCTATTTTATATATTTTGGTTAAATTCTGAACTTCTATAACTCTGTTATTTGAGTTTATTTCCATAAGTTATTTATCCTGTTAATTTATTATTTATTAATTCACAATTATCTTATGATAAAAGAATTTATATTCCTTTTTTATGAGCTGGAAGTTAAAACCATGTCTCCTTCTTTTAGCCCCGATAAAACTTCGTAATAGGTATAATTGTTTATGCCTGTTGTAATTTCTATTTTCTTTGTTGAAGAAGCCGCACTTCCTCCCGTGCTTATTGTATCTTTAGTTGCCTGAGTTCTCTGAGGTCTTGTCCCGTCAGGCATTGTTCCGTCTGGTCTTGTGCCGTCAGGCATCGTTTTGTCTGTGACAGAGCTTCCGGTCTGGGAATCTGATGCAGTGAAACTTTCTATTACATCCACATACTGTTTCCCGTTTTCCGTATATACTGCCTGCACCGGGACCATAAGCGCATTTTTAGCTTCAGCTGTAATAATTGTAAGGTTTGTTGTCAGGCCATAAAAAAGTTTTAACTTTTCAGTATTTTTTAACCTGACAGTAACTGCATAAGAAGTTAAATTGCTTGATATTGTAGGAGCTAGGGAAATACTTGCTATTTCACCCTCAAATTCCTGATCAGGATATGCATCAAAAGTTAAAGAAACTCTATTACCTACAGCTGATTTTGAAATTTCTGTCTCATTTATACTTGATTTAACTATAAAATCAATGCTTGCAATTGTAACTGCCATAGAATTAATTGGAGCATTTTCTCCCTTGCCATATGTTGAAGCCAGTACTATCCCGTCGAAAGGTGCCAGGACGGAACTGTTGTTTACATCCTCTGAAGCAGTTTCGAGGCTTATTTTTGCAAGTTCAAGCTGTTTGTTGGAAGAGTTTATGCTCTCTATTGTTGACTGAATTTTCTGTTTGGCCTGTTCAAGGCTTGAAATAGTATTCCAGTATGTTTTAGACTGGCTTATAAGGGCCTGTTCGTATGAGTTTCGTGCAGTATCATTATTGTCTTGTGCTTTTGCATCTGTCTCATAAAGAGCTGCAGTGGCAGCATCAAGAGCATTGGTCGCCGAAGCTATTGCAGAATCCTTTGAAAGGTAAGCGCTTTGATAATTATAATCAGTTGCAACGCTTCCGCTGGTTGAATTAAGCTGATCAGCTGCCTTATTAAGAGCGACCTGTGCCTGAGCTATGGAAAAATTAAAACTGTCCTGAGCTTTTTGTAGTGCCAGCTGAGCGCTATCTATAGATGCATTTCCTATTCGATCAGTATTTTCAATAGCATCAATAGAAGCATCAATTGATTGCTGTGCAGAAATGTTATCCAGTTGAGCAACCTGAACAGCAATATGATTGGCATCCAATGCTGCTTTATAGCTTATCTGGAGCTGTTTTAATGAAATTTCTGCAACCTCTAAATTTATCTGGGACTGTTTTATTGAAACAATCAGATCGCTGTTGTCAACTTTTAGCAGAGTGTCTCCCTTTTTTACCTGACTCCCGACATCAACTGTTTCCAAAACTTCACCAGCAACCTTTACTGTAAGCTTTTTTGTTTCAGCTGAATCGACGGTTCCTGTTGTTGACAATGACTGAAGCAGATCTCCTCTATTGACAGTATAGGTTTCAACAGCATCTGCAGTACTGCCCGCTGTTTTTGTTCCTCCTGTAAATCGGCTTAAAACCTGACATCCGGATAATCCAAAAACTAAAAGAACAATTACAAATAAAGACACCAAAATTAAAAACACTTTTGTCTTGCTTTTTTTCTCCATTCTTATCCTTCCAAAAAATATATTTTTACAAATTTTTTTCAAATCATACACTGGGAATATGTAGACATTATGGAGAATTATCAGAAATTAATTTTTTATATGACAAGTCAGAATAATATATGGCACAGGATGATTGTTTTTTAGCCAGATAACTAACATTTTGCTAAATTATTAACTTAAATTAAGTTTGAAATGTTTCAAAATCAATGATTAATATTAAATTTTGCACAAAAACCAAATTAAATTTCTGTATATGTGTTTTTGATTATTATGCAGAGGAAGATTATCAGGCAAATCTTTGAAAAATCACATTTTTATAATGATTTTAAAAATCAGATTTCCATACTGGCCCCAAAATCCTTCAGCCATTTCTTTCTTGTTTTATAGTCTGGCAGTATTGATTCTACCAGTTTATAGAATACAGGTGAGTGGTTTGCATGTATAAGATGGGCTATTTCATGGACAACTACATAGTCTATTACAGATTCAGGAGCCATAACAATGCGCCAGTTAAAATAGATATTCCCCCGGGAAGAACAGGAACCCCACCTTCTTTTTTGTTCTTTTATTTTTATCTGAGCAGGCTCAGCCATAAGTATTTTTTTAAAATACTGCACTTTTTTGAGAATAATTTTTTCTGCTTCTTTCTTATACCATTTAACCAGTGCATTTCTTAATATTTCATGTTTTTTTATTGGAGAGAAAATAAAAATATTATTTTGTGAAAGCTCAACTTTTGGTCTTGTTATACCTGGTTTTAGCAGGACATAAAGCTTATAATTTCCTCCCAGATATAAAAATAATTCACCTGTTACAAATTCTTTTTTGGATGGTAAAAATCCTGTCTTTTTAAATGCTGCCAGTTTTTTTAATATCCACTCGCCCTTGGATAATACTTTTTCAATAATATATTTTTCTGATAAACCCATAGGGGATAAGACAAGTATTTTTTCCATTGGCTCCATCTGGATAACAAGAGTTCTTCTTTTCCTGTAGCTTATCTCAAATTCAAGTTTTATGTTGTTGTACTGCGTTTCAAGTATCATATGTTTAAAGGCACTATTTTTGATAAATTTAATGATATTATACCTGTTTGATTTTCTTTGTCTGTATTGTTTTAAATAAAAGGATTTAATGGCAAAAAAAAGGAAAAGTTTAAAGAAAAGTGCATAAAATTTTACAAAATTATAAACTTAGTGTTATAAATAAAACATAATAATAAATATGAAATCTAGGGGAGAATTATAATGTTCAATTTTAATATAAATATTCTTATATGGTCACTGATAATTTTTGCAGCATTGCTTGTACAGGTGCTGGTTGGAACTGTAAGGCTTATCATGATGGTAAAAGGCAACAAGCTTCTGACAAGCATAATAGGGTTTTTTGAGGGAGCTATTGCTATTACTGTTACAATCACAATTGTTTCAAATGTTGTAAAGAGCGGAATGAATATTTTTATGGTTTTATTTTATGCTCTGGGTTTTGCAGTGGGTCTTTATTTTGGAGTTCTTATTTCGGGCAAGATTTCAAGAGATATGCTCAGTGTCAATATTGTTACAAGATCTTTTGACATTAACATTGAAGATGTTCTCAGGGAAGAGGGTTTTGGTGTCACATGCTATAAGGGAAGCGGTAAAGACGGAGACCTGAGGATATTAAATGTCGTCTGCAAAAAGACAAATCTCGATAAATTGAAAACATTAGTTCAGGAAATAGATTCAAATGCCATGGTGACAAGCCACACACTTGTGGGCTTAAGCGGTGGTTTTATTTTTGATCTCAAAGGCAGAATATAGAGTTTCTATATTCTAATTACATTACATTAAACAGAGCATATTGTTTTTTTAAACGTACAATGGACCCGAAGGGATTACTCATATCCCCCCAAAGTAATGATTGAGGCAATATCCCATACATATTTCGAGCATTGTAAATTACTGCCCATAATTTTTTTAACTTCAGCAGATCATATTGTTTCTTTAAATGTACAATGGCCCCGAAGGGATTATTCATATTCCACAAAAGTAATGATTGAGACAATATCCCATACATATTTCGAGCAGTGTAAATTACTGCCCATAATTTTTTTTAACTTCAGCAGATCATATTATTCCTTTAAATTTACGATGGCCCCGAAGGTATTACTCATATATTCCAAGAATGACAATTAAGACAATATCTCCATTCATATTCTGGGCCTTGTAAATAACTGCCCGTAACTATTTTTTTGTATCTCCAAATATTTTTTTGCGGGCTTCTTTTGTTATTGGAAAAAAGTTCAATAATAATTATTGACAAACAATTAAAATATTTATAAAGTTATACAAGACTAACAAATTAATATATAGCTAATTATGTTAGATTATATAATATAAAATACATTGAAATTTATTTAAAAAATATTCGATCCATAGAGCAAGTAAAAGGATGAAAGTATGCTTTTAGAGCAAACAGAAAAAAATTTAATATCTCTGGCAAATGCAGAAATAAATACAAAGTACAAAATACAAAAAATGCATGGCGCTGGGAGTTTTAATAAGAGGCTTTTGTCATTAGGATTTATTCCTGGGGAAGTCATAGCAATTATAAACAAATTTGGAAACGGACCCATAACTGTAAACGTTAAAGGAAATAAAATAGCGCTTGGCAGGGGAGCAGCTGCCGTAATTATTGTAAGTGAAGTGATGTAAAATGCCAAAAGAATTTACAATTGCTCTTGCGGGCACCCCAAATTCGGGCAAAACCACTATTTTTAACAGCATAACAGGAAGCCGGCAGCATGTAGGAAATTATCCAGGTGTTACTGTTGAGCAAAAATCAGGATTAAAAAAATATAAGGATTACTTAATAAAACTGGTTGATCTTCCAGGGACTTACAGTCTGACAGCTTACTCAATGGAAGAAGTTGTTGCCCGAGACTATATCTTAAACAACAAACCTGAAATCATCTTAAATATTGTAGATTCTTCAAATCTTGAAAGAAATCTGTATCTTGCAACGCAGCTTATAGAGCTGGAAACACCACTGATAATAGTTTTTAATATGTCAGACATTCTGTTAAAAACAAAAGAGAAGGTAAACATAGAAATGTTAAGTTCTCTATTTGGAGCTCCTATTGTTCTGACTGTTGGAAGTAAAAGCAGTGGGATAGATGAGCTTCTGGAAAAGACTGTTGATCTTTTTGAAAAAAAACCTGAAAGAAAAAAAATAATAATTAATTATGGAGAAGAAATAGAAAATGAAATATCTAAAATTAAGAATCTGCTAAAAAACAGTAATGAACTGCTTTGTAAATTTAGCTTAAGATGGCTTGCAGTCAAACTTCTTGAGCAGGACAAAGAAGTAATAATTTATTTAAAGAAGGCGCTAAATGACAAGACATTCCTTGACTTAAGTAAACTTTTTGCTTATTCAATAGATCACATTAAAAATGTAACGGGCTATTTCCCGGAAGTATTAATTGCAGAAGCCCGCTATGGTTTTATTAAAGGAGCGCTAAAAGAAGCAATAGTTGATAAAAGTAATAATGAAACGAGTTTAAGTGACAGGGTAGACAGGGTCATTATCAATAAAATACTGGGTCTGCCAATTTTTATTTTAATAATGTGGATAATGTTTCAGATTGTTTTCAAATTAGGCAATTATCCGGTGGACTGGCTGACTTACGGCTTAAACAGATTTTCAGGTTTTCTAAATGCTTCAATACCCTCAAGCCTTCTTAAGTCTCTGCTTCTAAATGGCATTATAGGAGGCGTTGGCGGAATTCTTGTTTTTACTCCCAAAATAATGCTGCTGTTTATTTTTATTGCAATCCTGGAAGACAGCGGTTATATGTCAAGAGGTGCCTTTATAATGGACAGAATAATGCATAAAATAGGTCTTCATGGTAAATCTTTTATTCCTCTTGTTATAGGCTTTGGATGCACAATACCTGCTTATATGTGCGGGAGAACCCTCGAAAACAAGAGCGACAGAATGATAACAATGCATATAAATACTTTCATGAGCTGCGGAGGAAGACTCCCTATTTATATACTTTTTGCCGGAATTTTCTTTCCAAAAAATGCAGGAAATATTATTTTTTCAATTTACATAATCGGTATCTTTATGGCTGTTGCAATGGCAAAACTACTCAGGGTAACCAGGTTTAAAGGAGAGGCTGAACCATTTGTAATGGAGCTGCCCTCATACAGGATGCCAACACTAAAAGGTGTTTTTATCCATATGTGGGAAAGAACCTGGCAATACATAAAAAAAGCAGGGACAATAATTCTGGCACTATCAATCATTATGTGGATTTTATTTACTTTTCCGATGATAGGCAGTAAATATTCACAAAATTATAGCGAGCAGATAAAAACCCTAAACAGTTCCTATTATTCAAAAAATATTACCAGGGAGACTTTTGAAAAAGAGATTCTAAAAATTGAAAATAAAATGTCAGCCGAAAAAATAGAATACTCCGCAGCCGGAAGGATAGGCCATTTTATTGAACCTGTTTTTAAACCACTTGGGTTTGACTGGAGGCTTTCGCTGGCATCCCTTACTGGAATTGCTGGCAAGGAAGTAGTAGTTTCAACGATGGGAACGCTATTTAGTCTTACCGGGACGCAAAAAAGTAATACAGAGTCTGGCAGTCTCATTGCCGAAGCCTACAATCCTTTAATAGGGTATAATTTCATGCTGTTTACCTTACTGTATTTTCCCTGCATAGCGAGTCTGGCAGTTTTTAAAAAAGAGGCTGGCATAAAAGAGATGTTTTTCCAGATATTTTTTACACTGTCCCTTGCGTGGATTGTTTCATTTGCCCTATATCAGACAGGAAGGTGGTTTATTTAAAGCCATGTTTTTTATTGTTGAAATAATTTTAATTTCATTGATTGCTGCGGCAGCTGTTATTTATACAATCCTTTACCTAAAGAAAGAACTAAAAGGAGACTGTTCCTGTGGAAATATTTGCAATTCGTGCAGGATTAAAGAAACATGCAACGAGCCAAAGCCGCCTGTTAAATCCGGTAAAAAAGCAAATTGTCCAGGCAAGCAGATTTATAATAAATAGAATAATTTAACGTGAACATACCCTTGGCTTCTGGTAAACTTTATATAACAAATTGTGGTGCAAGAACGGTTATGCAAGCTATATATTATGCAGTGCTTGTTTTAGTAAAGCAGATACTCATATATTTTGATTTTAAAATTAGTGAGGAATCATAAAAAAGAGAAAATAAAAAAATGGATAAAGAATTAGAAAAAGAGAAAAATAAAGAAGCAGATATTTTATCTCATTGCCTGGAAGATTACCTGGAAGCCATATATATTATCAATATTGATAAAAAAGTAGTCAGAGTAAAGGAACTTGCGGAGTTTTTAAAAGTAAAGACCCCATCTGTTGTAGACGCTGTTTCCAAACTTGAAAAAAGGGGTCTTGTAAATCACGAAAAATATGGCTATCTATCTCTTACAAAAGAAGGCAGCGTTATCGCCGGGAATATCTACAGCAAGCATGGCTATATATACAGATTTCTAAATGGAATTTTAGGCGTGGATGATTTAAATTCAGAGGAAGACGCCTGCGGTATAGAGCATCATATCAGTAAGCCAACACTTGATAAAATAGTAAAATTCATGACTTTTATTAAAGAAAATCCTGATATTTATAATGAATTTATAAATAATTATAAGAAATATCTTCAAAATCTGTAGTAATTTTTACAGAGACTTTAGTCTTGATTCTTCGCTTAAAACAATATTATTTTTGTCAACAGTAAAATTTGCACCATTAAAAAACATGGTAATACTTTTGCCATATGCCGCTTTTACTCCTTTAAGGTGAGGTGCATCAAGTATCCCTGTTCTTATGGCTTTGCCAATAATTTCAGGTGAAGTCAGTGGATCGTCAAATTTATTTTCAATATCCAGCATTCTGATTTTACCCAAAATTTGCAGAGCATCTGCTGTCAGCTGCTTCATCCTGTCTGTCACATCAGGATCAGTTTTCATATCCGGACAACCCACAAGGCAGTTCTCAATTACTTTAGAAACTATAAGAGAACTTTCTATTATATCATCAGGCTTTGCGGCGTACTGAGATTCGCAATATGCCACAACATGAATTATCGCTGGCTTAATCTGCATCTGGAGCAGCGTGGATGATGCAAGCTGGCCCTTATTTTTATTAAAATCTCCGGACATACTATATAGACCTGTCCTGGTTTCTCTCCATGAAAAAAAATTTTCATCGTGCAGGGATTCAATAAGATGAATTTTGGCAAGCATTTTTGCAAGGTCCATTTTAAAAGAAGTTTGTGGCGGAGTATTAAACATATACTGTGAGACATAGTTTTTAACTCCCATTTTTTTTGCATTATATGCTGCCAGGTAAGAAGCAGCAACTGCGACAGAGTCAGAAGAATATCGCAGACTCCAGTGGTGTGACTCGTTTACTTCAACAGGAATATTTCTCTCTGCGTGCCAGGCCATAACGGACTGATTTTCATAAATTGATTCTTCAAGGGATCTGCTGCTTCTGTTATCAAGCTCATTGTACCAGCATAAAGGTACAGCGCACCATGCATTATTTATATTTTTAAGCAGAACATCAGCCATTTTTTTTATATCATTTGTTCCGCTGTAACATCTAAGGAGGGGATAATTACCTGTTCTTGAAGCAGTAAAAATTTTCCTAAAATCCTCCGCACTTCTTATCGGAACTCCACCGGCGCCATTCTGTCTGGGATCCATTTTATCAGGGTGAAAGAAAAATTCCTGTGTGTTCTGATCTGGCCCGATGGAGATGATATCAATAAGCCGGCTTTCAGAGATAGCTTTAATTCCTCTTAGTGTTTCATCGAAATCAGGTCTTCCGAAATGATGTCTAAGAAGAGGGCAAGGGTTTTTATAAATAATTCTGTCTATAAGATTTTGAGGCGGAACAGCTATCAAGGGATTTTGCAGGTCTTCGTGTAAAAGGCAGGATTTAACCTCTTTAATACTTTCCCCGCCTGTAAAAACATGGCTGAAAATATTTAAAATTCCTGCTTTTGCCAAAGCATCGGAAACCGGTTTTGTTGTACCAAGCATAAATAAAATATTGTCTTTAATATGTGAAAAGGAAGAAGCATCAAGGGCATTCTTAAATTCCAAAAATATTTTAACTGCACTTTCCGGGGATAGCCGGTAACTTATTCCGACAATTTCAGGATTAAAAGACACTATCTCTGACATAAGTAATTCTGTATCTATGGCGCAGCCAAGAAATTTTGTTTCAAACCCGATATTTTCTGCAATTTTTAAAAAATTTATTATTCCTGCGATATGAACACAGCTGCCGACAGCTGCCCCTAATATTTTTTTCATGGTTTGTTTTTTTTAAGGTCGTCCTTCAATAAAAATATTTCTTATTTCTTCGAGATTTAAATTCTCAAGGCCAAGTCTTTTGAAGTTTCTGCCGGATTTTCTGAAATCTGTTTTAAGTATAATGTTTGCAAGGTTAATAAGAGAATCTGTCGCAGTTGTATCTACTCCAAAAGCTCTGCCAAATTCAGATATCGGCACAAGGCTCATTGGAACATCTTCAGTTATATATCGGACATTTATTGTCTGTGGAGCCATTATGCCTGAATAACCTGGATTACTGTGTATTGCATCAAACAGACTGTCTTCTATTACATTATATGCCATGGAAAGCCAGTTGATTGCAGAAATAACATTTTTGCATTTAAGTGCATGAGCCACTTCAACTCTTTCCTTGTCTACAACTTCAAGTATCTTTGCTACAGCCGGTGTTACTCCTTCAATATAAAATTGAAAGTTGCCAAGTGTTGCCTCAATTCTGCTTGCATTAAGAATTGTTATTGCAGGATGAAATACAGCACCCATATTATTAAAACTTGTTTCTATAACGCTGGTACCCGAAATAAATTCCGGGAAAGCTTCGTCAAGCAGTCCTACTACCTGATCGGTTAAAACAGCAGGTATTGCGGCTATCGGTATTGCCTGTTTGATCCTGAATATTTTTGCGGCAGCCGGACCCATGCCTCTGCTTGCATATATAAAAGTCTGAGCTTCTGCAATAATTACTTTTTTTTTGCAGCCCCTTTCTCTAATTATATTTAAAAACTCCAAAGCACCAGCAGTTCTTCCAGGGTTAAGTAAAACTACCTGGCCGTCTCTAAGATACGGAGCGCATCTTTCAGCAATTGCACCATGTCCAAAAGCAGGAACAACGACCATTATTATGTCAGCACCTTCCATAACATCTTTAATATTGTCAGATACTTTATTAAGTTTTCCAAAACCAGATACTTCTCCTTCAAGCTCAATGCCTTTCATCTTCGCAATAGGCTCTATTTTGGAGTAAGTCCTGTTATAAAGATTTACTTCATAACCCTTTATAGCAAGATGGGCAGCCATGGCTTTACCGCCATGACCTGCGCCTATAATTGCAAATTTTAATTTATTTTTCGGGGGCATAATGTTCCTCTTTTATTAAATAAATATTTTTAATATAAATAATATAATTTTATTTTATCAGATCAGTGAAGTATACCAAAATTACATCTAATAATATTAATTGGCTTTAGATAAATAAATTAATTTTTGGCGCATTTTTTTGTAACAGTTC
>CAYNMO010000004.1:0-26937 GCA_964398155.1 uncultured Actinomycetota bacterium
ATGAAATGAAAAAAATAATTGCTTCAAATCAGTCATATGTCAGAAGTGAAATAACCAAAGATGAAGCAAGAAAAATATTTAAAGAAAATCCTTACAAGCTGGAGCTAATCGAGGGCATAAGCGATGAATATGTAAGCACATATCAGACAGGAGATTTTATTGATCTTTGCAGCGGGCCTCATATTTTATCAACAGGTAGGATAGGTGCTTTTAAACTGTTAAGTATTGCAGGCGCTTACTGGCGCGGAGATGAGAAAAACAAAATGCTTGTCCGGATATATGGAACTGCTTTTTTTAAAAAAGAGGATCTTAAAGATTACCTGGACAGAATCGAAAGAGCAAAATTAAGCGATCACAGAAAAATAGGAAAAGAACTTGAACTATTCAGTTTTCACGATGAAGCCCCGGGGTTTCCTTTCTGGCATCCCAAAGGTATTGCCATAAGAAATGCAATTCTGGAGTATTGGAGAAAAATTCATATTGAAAATGGTTATCAGGAAATTCAGACTCCTATCATTTTAAGCAATGAGCTTTGGCAGACTTCAGGACACTGGGATCATTACAAAGAAAATATGTATTTCGTTAAAATTGACGATTGCGATTATGCAGTAAAACCAATGAATTGTCCGGGGGCTATTCTTGTATATAAATCAAAACAGCACTCATATAAGGAATTTCCAATAAGATATGCCGAGCTCGGACTGGTCCACAGACATGAAAAGTCCGGAGTTTTGCACGGTTTATTCAGAGTAAGGAATTTCACCCAGGATGACGCGCATATATTTGCTCTTGAAGAAAATCTTGCAACAGAAATTGCAGCAATAATTAAGATGATTGAAAAAGTGTATAGTATATTTGGTTTTAAAAGTTACCATGTGGAACTTTCCACAAGGCCGGATGACAGGATAGGTTCTGATGAAATATGGGACAGGGCTGAAAATAAGCTTGAGGAAGCTATTAAGGAAAATAATCTGGATTATAAAATAAATCCTGGAGACGGGGCTTTTTATGGACCTAAAATAGATTTCCATGTCAAAGATTCTCTCGAAAGAACCTGGCAGTGCGCAACAATCCAGCTTGATTTTTCTATGCCAGAAAAATTTGATATCTCTTATACCGGTGAAGATAATTTGAAACACAGACCTGTAATGCTTCACAGGGTTATTTTAGGCAGCGTCGAAAGGTTTATAGGAATATTAATTGAGAATTTTTCAGGAAATCTTCCTTTGTGGATTGCACCTGTTCAGGTTGCAGTATTGCCAATTTCTGATAAATTTCAAGAATATGCGGAAAAAGTTTATAATTTACTACTAAAGGAGGGATACAGAGTAGAAATTGATAGCAGGGTTGAGTCTTTAAACAAAAAAATAAGACAGGCTGAAATCAATAAAATTCCGCTTATGGTTGTGCTGGGAGAAAAAGAAACAGAGTCAGAGACTGTTACAGTCAGGAAAAAAGCAGGAGGTGATATAAAGAATATAAGAATTGAAGAGTTTATAAGTATTTTAAGAGAAAATATTGATGAACGGAAAACTTTTATTTAAAAATACGTCTAATTTCTATAATTAATAATCAATTTTAGTAAGATTTATTCTAAAAAAATTAATATTTACTTATTTTAACTGATTTTGTGTTTTAATTTACTAAAGAATTTATATTTTTTAATTATATCTAAAATACTTTGAGGTGAAAAATGACATTAAAGGAAAAAATAAGATTAAAATCTACTTCAACAGCTATTAAAGGTGCTTTAAAAATTTTGCCCAAGCTCTCAGATGAGCAGTGGTTGAAAATCATAAGAGGCAAAATCTACAAATCAAAGAAAAAAGAAGAAAGAGATTTTATGGAAAATCTCTTTATCAATATTAAGCGAAAAGTTGCAGATGTGGCTCCAAATGTAAGAGAAAAAATAATCATGAATCTTATTAATAATGCAATGATTCAGGGACAGCCAAAGAGAAAAGCATTTGCAAAAAAATATGGAATCAATCCGCCCAATCATCTGGTCATGAGCCCGACAATGTCATGCAATTTAAAATGCTTTGGATGCTATGCTTGGGAATACAGCAAAAAAAATGACCTTCCTTATGATGTTTGCAATAGAATCATAGAGGAAGCTAACGATATAGGAATTTACTTTTTTGTCATTACAGGTGGAGAGCCTTTTTACTGGGATCATCTCTTTGATTTCCTTGAAAGACACAGTAATTCTTTTTTCCAGATATATACCAACGGTCAGTTAATTGATGATAAGGTTGCTGAAAAATTAGCCCAGTTAGGTAATGCCCTGCCATGTATCAGCGTTGAGGGATTTAAAGAAGAGACTGAAGCAAGGAGAGGTGTTGGAAGCTGGGACAAGATCATGAACACTTTTGATATTTTAAAGAAAAACGGTGTTATCTATGGTATTTCAGTAACTGCAACCAGCAAAAACAATGAACTTGTTGTAAGTGATGAATTTATTGATATCATGGTTGAAAAAGGAGTATTTGTTGGATGGTATTTTAATTATATACCTATTGGCAAAGAGCCGAACATGGAGCTTATGCCTACTCCCGAGCAGAGGGATTACAGAAGAAAAAGAGTGCTTGAAATAAGAAAGACCAAAAACATTACAATTGCAGATTTTTGGAATGACGGAAATCTTGTTCACGGATGTATGGCTGGCGGAAAGAATTATCTGCATATTAATGTAGACGGTGATGTTGAGCCATGTGTTTTTGTTCATTTTGCTGCTGATAATATCAAAGAAAAAAGCCTTGTAGAGATAATAACTTCACCATTCTTTATGGCTTTCAGAAAAAGACAGCCATATTCTGATAATCTTCTAAGGCCTTGCTCAATTATTGATAACCCGGGAATGTTAAGAGATATTGTAGCTGAAACAGGGGCTCATCCTACACATGAAGGTGCAGAGACAATCATTACTACTCTTGCAAAGCCTTTGGATGATTACGCAGAAGCCTGGAAATGTTATGCAGATAAAGCATGGGAAACGGAATATGATAATTATACTGATTCCGGCCAAAGGGTTTCGAGATAGTTACGGGTTGCAAAAAATTATATTGGACAAAGTATAATTAAATTTGTATAATTTATAAGTTAAAGTTTTGCATACTTTTTAAATATAAAAAGAAGTAAAATTATAACCATATAAAATTATAATTAAGAATAAAAATACAAAAAATTTATTTTTATTTTTTAAATTTAAAGTAGAAATAATCTATTTCTCACCAGATTGCTGCTGCAAGGCAAGCTTGTCTGGTTTATGATAAATTTTAAAAATAGGTAGTAGATTATTGTTGCTGCCTATTTTTTTATGAAAAAAATAGTGGAGGTGTAGGTTACATAATTAAGAAAATTCGTATAAATGAACAAATACGAGTTCCAAAAGTGAGACTGATTTCTGATGAAGGAAGCCAGCTTGGTATTGTTACGATTGAGAAAGCCATGATTTTAGCTAATGAGGCAGATCTGGATCTTGTAGAAGTTTCTCCTGATTCTGATCCACCCGTCTGCAGAGTTATGGATTTTGGCAAGTATAAATATAAGTTGGAACTTAGCGAGAAAGAAAAAAAGAAAAAACAATCTCAGACAACGATAAAAGAAGTAAAAATAAGGCCTAAAATTGGTGGCAATGATTTTAATATTAAAGAAAAATATATTGCAAAGTTTCTTAAAGAAGGCCACAAAGTAAAGATTTCCATAATTTTTAAGGGCAGAGAAATAGTTCATAAAGATATTGGCGAAAAACTTGCTGCAAAATTAATTGAGGATTTGAGCGGAAAGTATATTTTGGATCAGCCGCCAAAAATGGAAGGATTTAATATAACTATGGTTCTTAGTCCGGTTTAATCTTTATTGTGATTATTTTTTTATCCAAAATGATAATCTCCCGGAAATTATTTTTCTTGAATAATTTATTTGATGATGTATATTGTGCTTTATTTGATATTTGGAAATTAATCTAAAACGAAAGAAAACATCTTGATGTGGATGGAGGAAAACAGATATGCCTAAAATGAAGACTAACAAAGCTGCTGCCAAAAGGTTCAGGGTAACCGGAACCGGTAAGGTTATGAGGCGAAAAGCTTATAAGAGCCACATTTTAACCAAAAGAATGCTTATAAAAAAAGACAGCTTGGACAGCCGTCATTGGTAGACGGTACAAATTTAAAAACAGTAAAAAAACTTCTGGGAATATAATCCCTGGATATAATTATTTAGGGATTATATTTCTTTTAAATTTTAGTTTTAAATTAGAGAGAGGTGTTAGGAATGGCTAGAATAAAAAGAGGAACCGTAAAGAAACAAAGACATAAAAAGGTTTTAGAGCAAACTAAAGGATACTATGGTTTAAGAGGTGGTGCCTATAGAGTTGCCAAAGAGCAGTTAATGAAATCATTAAGCTATAATTATATTGACAGAAAAAATAAAAAAAGAGATTTCAGAAGGCTGTGGATTACAAGAATAAACATAGCATCACGAGAAAACGGATTATCATATAATGAGTTTATAAACGGTTTAAAGAAAGCAAATATAGAGATAAACAGAAAAATGCTTTCAGATATTGCCGTAAATGATGCACCGTCCTTTAAAAAATTAGTGGAAACTGCAAAATTACAGCTTTCTGCCTGATATAGAATATTATTGGTTTAAGGTTATTAATTAAAATTTTTTATAAAAATTTCATCCAGCCGGGTATCTGATTTTTCAGAGAAATATTTTTAAAATCAGACACATAAAATACTGTATATGAGTATTTACTACATTATGCCCGGTAAATAAAAAATCTGGATACTTGTTTTTTTATATTCCAATAGTCTAAAACTTTTATAATTCATTGGACTTTTATGGTTTTTTGTCGGACGCTGAGTAAAAAAATAAAACTATTAACTGTTAGTTTTATTTTTTTACTTTGTTTATAGGTATTAAAATTGGTTTGTTACTATTTTAATTACACCAGCAATATAGTACAGACTGGCTGGGCGGCAATTTAGATGCTTTTGGCAAAATGTATATGAAGCAATATGTCATCTGGTAATACGGATCCGCAACGGAGCACTTACAGAAGCTGTAGCAGCGTGTACGAATAAGGAACGCACCCAGAAATACAGTCTTATTTGGGGAAAGCAATTTAGCATTAATTGTCATTATATAAATTATTTTTTAAAATTGCCTGATGGAAGATAAAATAATTTCATTAAAAAAAGAACTTGATGAGGTATTTGTATTTTTTAATATTGATATAAAAAATACAAAATCTTTAACTGATTTTGAACTGCTTGAAAATAAATACCTTGGAAGAAAAAGTCTTATTGCCCAAACATTAAAAAACATTAATGATTTTCCACAGGAGATTAAACCACTTGTTGGAAAAACTGTAAATGAGACAAGAAAAAAAATAGATGAAGAACTAAAGGGCTTAAAAAGTGAATTGAATTTTCTTGAATTTGACAAAAAACTAAGAGATGAAAAGTTTGACCTGACTCTTCCAGGTAGAAATCTGTTTTCAGGAAGCAAAAGCATTCTTAGCAGCGTCATTGAAGAAATACAGGAAATATTTATAGGGTTAGGATATGAGATTGCAGATGGCCCCGAAGTTGAAACTGATTATTATAATTTTGAAGCACTAAATCATCCCCCTGACCATCCTGCAAGATCTCTTCATGATACTTTTTTTATTGATGAAGGAATTTTGCTCAGGACACAAACGTCTCCAGTTCAAATAAGATACATGGAAACACATAAGCCACCTGTTTACATTATAGCCCCAGGAAAAGTTTATCGTAATGATTATGATGTTACTCATACTCCGATGTTTACACAAATTGAAGGACTCGCAGTTGATGAAAATATTAATTTTGGTAATTTGAAATGGACCCTTGAAACTTTAGTGCATAGTATTTTTGGTAAAGACAGGCAGATTAGATTAAGACCCCATTATTTCCCCTTTACGGAACCAAGTGCAGAAGTAGATGTTTCATGCAATATGTGTGATGGCAAAGGATGCAGGATTTGTTCAGGTACAGGATGGCTCGAAATACTTGGTGCAGGCATGGTTGATCCTAATTTGTATAAATTTGTAAATTATGATCCTGACAAAATCAATGGATTTGCTTTTGGAATGGGAATTGAAAGAATAGCAATGCTTAAATATGGAATAAACGATCTAAGGCTTTTCTTTGAAAATGATATAAGATTTCTTAAACAATTTTAAATCCAAAAATAAGGAGAATATTTTTAAGTGAAGATTACATATAACTGGCTTAAGGAATTTATTGTCGGACTCGATAATTATTCTCCTCATGAAATAGTTCGTATGCTCACAATGAGTGGAACTGAAATAAAAAAGCTAGAGCATGCTGGAGAAAAATATGAAAATATTATTGTTGCCCGCATAGAAAGTTTCATTAAACACCCTAATGCAGATAAACTATCTCTTTGTAAAGTCAATGCCGGAACTGAAATTTTAAATATTGTTTGTGGAGCAAATAATTTTAAAGAAAATGATCTGGTCGCTCTTGCGCTTGAAAATGCAAAAATAGGTGATTTTACAATAAAAAAGAGTAAGATCAGGGGAGAATACTCTGAAGGTATGATGTGTTCTGAAAAAGAACTGGGTCTTTCGCAGGAATCAGATGGGATTTTAATTCTTGAAGGTGACTACCGAATAGGAGAAAGTTTTGCAAAACAGGCAGGTCTGGATGACTGGGTTCTTGAAATTGAAGTAACACCGAACAGGCCAGACTGTTTAAGCGTTGCCGGTGTTGCCCGTGAGATTTGCGCTTTGACGGGACTTGAGTTTAAATATTACAACTATGGTTTTGAAAATGAGATAAATACTGACAAGAACTTCAAAATTGAGATAAAAGATTTCAAGCTTTGCCCTCGTTATTCATCAAAAATATTTAATAATATCTTAAATAATAAAACTCCTCTCTGGCTTAAGAACAGGCTTGCACTTTCTGATATCAGAAGCATTGATTTGATAGTGGATCTTACTAATTACGTGATGATTGAAGTCGGACAGCCTTTACATGCTTTTGACGCTGATTTGCTTTATTCTAACAAAATAATAATAAGATCTTCCTTAACAGATGAAAATATTATTACTATTGACGGCAGTAAAAGAATACTTGAAGAGGGAACAATAGTAATCGCTGACGAAAAAGGCCCTGTAGCAATAGCTGGAATAATGGGTGGTAAAGAGACAGAGATCGGCGAAAAAACAAAAAAAGTATTTCTTGAATCTGCAAATTTTTATGGACCTGCAATTATGAGGACTTCTAAGAAATTAGGTCTCAGGAGTGAAGCTTCCAACAGGTTTGAGAAAAAGACAGATCCTCTTTTGACACTGACAGCCATAAAAAGATTTGAAGAGCTTTTAACCAAAATCACTGGCCAGGAATTTAAAGGATCAATTTATGACAGCTATCTTGATGTAAACAGAGAAAGAAATATTGAATTAAGGTTTAAAAAAATTAAACAGGTTCTTGGAATCGACATTGAAGGTTCCAAAGTTTCAGAGATTCTTGAAAAACTGGGAATAAGAAATTCATTCGATTCAGATAAAATTACAGCGCTCGTACCTTCTTTTAGATTCGAAGATCTTGAAAGAGAAATAGATCTCGTAGAAGAGATAGCGAGAATTTATGGTTTTGAAAATATTCCCACACAGCAGCCTGATTTTAAATCCAGATATGGCAAATACAGTTTTATTCAGAAAAAACTAATTGAAGTAAAGCAGACACTTGAGGATGCAGGCTTAAATGAAGTCATAAATTATTCATTTATCGGACTTAAGGAATTTAGATTCTTCAATCTGGATAAAGAGGCTGATTATGAAGATTACATAAAAATACTAAATCCGCTAAATGAAGACTTTGAAATTTTAAGGACGAGTCTTCTTCAGTCATTAGTAAAGAATCTTGGAGACAATATCTCCAGAAAAACACAGGATTTAAGAATATTTGAGATATCGAAAATATTTTTAAAAGACCATAGAAGCGACAAAAAACTTCCTTTTGAAAAAACAAGGCTTGCTGTCTTATTTTCAGGGAAAGCCAGCATTAAAAGCTTAAACGGCACAGAAAGAATGTATGATTTTTATGATCTTAAAGGCCTGGCAGAATATCTTTTTGAAAAGTTTAAATTAAAAGAAGGCTTAAAAATAACAGGTAAGGAATATAAATTTTTTCACCCCGCAATAAGTGGAGATATCTGTTATAAAAATGAAAAATTGGGAATTATTGGCAAAATACATCCAAAGCTAATTGATATTCTGGACATAAAACAGGATGCTTATTTTCTGGAAATTGATTTGGATAGTTTTATCGATAAAACGAATACTGAACAAAAATTCACACAGATTCCGCAATTTCCATCCACCAGTATTGACCTGGCAATCGTAATAAATGAAGATATTTTAAATAGTGATATTGAGGAAGAAATCAATAAAAATGGGGGCAATACTCTTGTCAGCCTGAGGTTGTTTGATTTATTTAGAGGGAAACAAATCGAAGAGGGCAAGAAAAGTCTTGCGTACTCACTTGAGTTCAGGGCTCCTGACAGAACATTAAAGGACGTGGAAATAGATATAATCTCCAAAAGAATAGTGGACTGTCTAAGCAGAAGATTCGGTGCAAGTTTAAGGCAATAATTTAAACTGCATAAGTTATAAATTATTAGTAAAAAATAATAACAGTTTAGTTTCGATGTATTTCAACTTTAAGAAGTAAGTTACTGAATGACTTTATACTAAATTGCAAGTTATAGGCAGTATTGCATTATTTAAACTCTTCCAAAAGTTAAAAAAATAGTAATTGTGGGAACATTTTAAGATTTATTTATATTATTGATTTGTTAAAAGCGGAGTTATTTAAAGACAGTCAGATATAAATCTGCTTTTAATAAAAGGATTATCGGGTAATCAAGTTTTAATACTGACCATTTCTGGCATGTTTTAATATTGGAAGCTCTTCCCTTATTTTTTCTAAAAAATCCAGGTCCAAATTTCCATATAGAATACATTCTTTTTCATTGGCCTGTGCAATTATTTCACCCCAGGGATTTATCATTATGGAATGTCCATAAGAAACATATCCTGATAGCTCATCTCTTGCCGGGGAAGCGGCCAAAAAATATACCTGATTATCAATTGCTCTTGCTCTTGTTATAACATGCCAGTGAGCCGGTCCGGTTGTCATATTAAAAGATGCCGGAGATACTATTATTTTTGCACCGGCACTTACCATTTTTTTTGCAAGCTCAGGAAATCTCATATCGTAGCAAATTAATACACCTATTTTACAGAATTCAGTATCGAAAACTGTAGATTTATTACCATAAGATAATACGTCAGATTCCTTAAATCTAATTTTTTCTTTAACATCTATATCAAAAAGATGTATTTTTCTGTGTTTTCCTATAAGATTTCCGCATCTGTCAAAAGAATAAGATGTATTGTAATAGAAATCACCATCTTTCTCACATATCGAACCGCCAATTATATATATGCCAAGCTCCTTTGACATGGAAGAAAGCATGTCAGTCGTAGCAGCAGGATATGTTTCTGAATACTGTTTAAACAAGTCTGTATTATAAGGACCATTAAAAATTTCGGGGAGAATGGCAATATCGGTATTATTTTTGGCAGCAGTTCTTATCATCTTTTCTGCTTTTAAAATATTTTCTTCTTTTTTGTCAGTAATTTTTAACTGGCATATGGCGCATTTTAAATTCATGTCTTATTTTTTAAATTCTTTTTTAATTAATGGAATAAGTGTCAGACTGAATATTTCTTCTTTGATTATATCATTGTCAAACTCTGTAATATTATTGTCAATTAATTAATGAATAGCCATTTAATTTCCAAACAGCATGATTTTACACTTATGTCCGTTTTTTTTATGTTATCTTTTTATTATCTTCATTAATTAATTTTTTATGTTCCTCGTCCTCAATACTTTCAAAAGTCTGCCTTATGGCAATATTTTTGTTTAATTTCGTTAATTTTTCTTCAAGAAGTCTCATTTTTTTATAAATATTGAACAAAAATAAAAATATTACAAGTATAGACAGAGCAATAAAGAATTCAAATCCAGTCTTGAAGCCAAAAAAATGGGCAACTTTTACTGCAAAGCCGGGAAATACTGAAATAAGAATTAAAGCTGCAAGTATTAAAATCCAGAATATTAATTCGTTTATTATCAGTTTTCTATCTTTAATCTTTATAAACAGATTAGTTAAGACAGCTATGCCAAGTATAATAGTAACGATATATATTGGATGCATTTAAGGCCTCCGTTATCCAAATATCCATTTTACAAACATTTTTGATATTATATAAAAACTGTTATATATTTTCTGGCCTTTTTTTATTGAATAGTCAGTATATTTAACAGTAACAGGAACTTCCACGTATTTCACTTTTTTTAACTTTATTTCCTCAATTATTTCAGAACAATACTCCCATCCGTTTGATTTAATATCTATTTTTAAAGCAGCTGACCTGCTAAGTGCTTTTAATCCATTGTGTGAATCACTTGAAAGTATTCCATACATTATAAACATAAGCAGAGCTCCAGTTTTAAGAATTATTTTTTTAAATAACGGAACATTGCTGGTGCTTTTTAAAAATCTGTTTCCGAGGCTTATATCGGTTTTATTTAAAATTAAAGGCTCGATTAGAGCAGAAATGTCTTTGGCAAGATGCTGGCCGTCGGCGTCAAAGGTTACTATAATATCTGCACCATCAAGTATGGCAAAATCAATTCCGGTTTTTACTGCGGCTCCGGGGCCCATATTTACCGGATGCTTTATAAGATAAATATTGAAAGTTTTTACAGTTTCTGATGTTTTATCAGTAGACGCATCATCAACGACTGCAATATTTTTATAGCCATAACCTAGTAAATCTTCAATAACTTTTCCAATTGACTCTGCTTCATTAAAAGCGGGAATTACAATGTAAATTTTTTGCATTCTTTCCATGGCTTATAAATAAAAAATAAATATTTTAGTTGATCTTAAATGACATTTCTTTTGCATCAAAATACACTCCGCCTGCAGTCAGCCGAAGTTTTATATTAAAATCTCCAGGTTTTACCGGTATTATTCTGAACGAAAAAATCATTTTACTGTTTAGTGGAATGATATAAGCATCACTTACCCACATATATTTACCCATACTTATACCGGGATCATTTTTAATTTGGCTTTCATCAGACATGCCACTAAATTTTAATCCTTTTGGAATCTCCAGTTCAATCGAATTAATTTTCAAATCATTGTCACTCTGGTTTGTAATTGAATACTCCAAAATAACTTCTTTCCCAAATTTAAAAATCTGGTTTTTAAAATTACTTTCTATTTTTAACCCTGGGGTGTCTTTTGTTATCTCATATAACTGAATATTTTCATCGTATCTCTGCCAGTAAAAAGATTTGCCTACTTTTTCTGTAACAAAAACATGGCTTATTGCGGTATCATTACCCACAAAATAAACATGAGTTCCATTTAACAGATCACTTACAATTTTATCAAAATTATATTCAGTTTCACTGTTTTTGATAAGGAGGATATTTTTGTCTTTCTGCTCGAATTCACTTATAAAAACACCAATGTTTAGTGAAGCAGCATAAGCGTAAAGTTTTGAATTTTTTTCCATTAGATTAAATGCATCATTCCAAAAAAGGTATATGCCTTCCTGCTTTTTAAAATTGCACTTATTATAGTTATTTATAATCAATACAACAGGCTGGGAAATAAACAGCAAAACAAGCAATACAAAGACAATATTTTTAAAACGGTTTTTTATTAAAATATTTTCTTTATTTTGTAAATTTTTTTCAAAAACAAAATTCAATATATCGACAATCAGCAAAAATCCAAACCCGATATAAACGCTCATTATTATCATTATATCCAGAGTGTAATTAAGAACAGCCCAGTCTAGATACTGAGTGGTGATGATAAGATTTAATATAATGGCAAATAGAGAAAATGCAGCTATTTTCCAGTTTTTCTTAAATAAATAAATCAGTCCGGCTAAAGCAATTAAAACAAGCACTATCCCATAATTGCCATAAATCAGCTTCAGGTATTCGAAAACAACTTTTATTATTCCTGAGAGGTTTTTATCACCAAAACTTCCACCAAAAGTTGTACCGGTTGCTTCTCTGCCTGTTACGTAGTAGACAAACCTTAGAAGGGTATTTGTATTTCCTGAAATTTGGATAAATCTGATATATGTATAAATATAAGAAAATAAAGGCAGAACAAAGAAAAGGATGCTCAAAAAGACTGCTTTAATATTTTTAAATATTTTAGGATTTAATATTATTGTCATAATTAAAAAAGCAGGCATTATAAAAAAAGCAATGGGGTGATTGGTAAATAAAAAGCCAAGCCAGGCAAAACAAAAATAAAGATTCTTTCTTGATGGAGACTCCTTATAGCTAAATATTGCAAATAATAAAATTGTGATAAAGAAACTGTTTAAAGTGTCAAATTCGAGTCTGCTGGCAAAAAACCAGTAAGGGTAAACAAACGCAAAAGAGAGCGATGCAATCAGTGAAGCATATTCATTTTTTGTTAATTTGTTTATTGCAAGAAACAAAAACAATATGGTTAAGGCTCCAAAAACAGCGGATATAAGATTTAATCTTAATGCCAATGGTCCCAGAGGAATAATCGAAAATAGTTTTCCAATAAGGGAAAAAACAGGATAGCCAGTTGGAGGCAGAAGAGACATTTTTGGGAGTTCAGACATATACCATGAAGTATCGCCACCGATAAGTTTTCTTTCCAGGGTCAAAACATAAAAAATAAAAGGGATAACTGCAGACAAAATACTAAAAATCAATAATTTTTTTTCAGAATAAAACTTTTTTATTCTTTTCATAAAGCGCCATGTATTGCTGATGCCCTAAATATTTTACTTATTTACATAAATTAAGACTTGTACTTCTTTAGTTTTACAATTGATTTAATTGCCCAGGAAAACCGCTGAATTTATTTTAACGATAATTTTAATTGAAATGAGCAAATAATAAAATAAAATTATATTAAATTAAATCAAACAATTCACTTCCATAAAGTATTCATACTCAGAAAACCTGCACATCAAAAAGTATAGTTAAAATATATCGATTTAAAGCAATTTATTTCTCCTGTGAATAACTCATTTTTTAATAACTTATTTGTTTAAACCCGGCATAAATCTGGCCTTTTTTGTTAATTGTTTATCAGGAACTAAAAATAGTGATTAAAGTAATGCAATCACTTGTCTTTATTATTTTTTATACATAAACCAATAGCCAAAGAAGGTAGAATTACCAAAATGTTGCAAAAAAATAATATTTATATTTGCATAATATGTAATATATATGTATAATATGCAAATTAAATTGCAATAAAATATAAAAAAATAATCCAAATTAAAGGCTTAAAATGAGCGAAAAAATTAAAGTAGCAGTAGTGGGCGCTTCGGGTTATACGGGAATTGAATTAATAAAAATACTTGATAATCATGAAAGAGCAGAAATAAAATATATTACCTCAAGGTCATATGCCGGCAAAAAAGTAAAAGAGATATATCCAATGTCTTTGAGCTTAAAAAATAATTCTGAAATCACATTTATTGATGAGATAAAAAAGAAGGATATAGGCAGAGTTGATATAATTTTTCTCTGTCTGCCTCCCGGTAAGTCCATGCAGTATGTTTCAGAAATTATTGATAATTTTAAAGGGAAAATAATTGATTTGGGTGCAGACTTCAGAATAAAAAACGAAAAAGATTATGAAAAATGGTATGGCAGCATGCATATACTTAAAGATCTTCTGCCAGTATTTATATATGGTTTGTCTGAAATAAAAAGAGATGAGATAAAGAAGGCAAATTATGTTGCAAATCCAGGATGCTATCCTACTTCAGTACTGCTGGCTCTTGCTCCTGTGCTAAAAAGCAGAAACATCAATATTGAATCTGTTAATATAGATTCAAAATCGGGCGTAAGCGGAGCCGGCAAAAAATTAATTGAAGATTATCTGTTTTTAAATATGTCTGACAATTTTTATGCATATTCCGCCGCGAAACACAGGCATATACCGGAAATGGAGCAGGAAATATGTAATATGAGCGGGAGACAGATAAATATTTGCTTTACGCCTCATCTGCTGCCGGTAAACAGAGGGATTTTTTCAACAATATATCTTAATTTAAAAAAAGATACAGATTTTAGTAATTTTGAAAACAATCTTCACGATTATTATAAAAACTTTTACGATGGAGAAATTTTTGTAAAGTTTTTAGGTGAAAAAATACCAAAATTAAAAGATGTAGTTGGCACAAACACCATCCAGATTGGATTTTTGTTTGATAAAAGAACATGCACTCTGAAGATATTTTCTGCTCTTGATAATATATTAAAAGGAGCATCAGGTCAGGCCGTCCAGAACATGAATATAATGTTTGGATTTAAAGAAGACGAAGGACTGCACTTAAACAGCATATATAATTAAATAAAACGGGCAGGAAATGGAAAAACTTATGGGTAAAGAATTAATTGAATACTATAACGGAAAAGAAAAATCAGTGGAAGATATTTACAAGAACAAAGCACAGGTTTTACTCGAAGCCCTTCCGTATATTAAAGAGTATTTTAACAGGATAGTGGTAGTCAAGCTTGGCGGGGCGATTATGGATGATGACGTCAGCCTCATGAAAGTACTTGATGATCTTATCCTTATGAAATATGTTGGAATGAATGTGATAGTTGTTCATGGTGGAGGAAAGCAGATTACAAAGCTGATGGAAGAAAAAAATATCAGGGTTGAGTTTTGTGATGGGATGAGGATAACCAGCAGAGAAGCAATAGATGCTGTTAAAATGGTTTTACTTGGAGATATAAATTCAAAAATTGTATCATTATTAAACAAGCACGGAAAACTTGCAGTAGGTTTGTCGGGAAATGATGCTAATTTTGTCAACTGCCGAAAAAAAATATACAAAAAAGACGGGAAGGAAATTGATCTGGGTTATGTAGGAGAGATAACAGACATAGATAAAGACTTTCTTTTAAATATTTTAAACAGCGGGTATCTTCCCGTAATTGCCACACTTGGTTCTGACAGGGAAGGGAATGTATTTAATATTAATGCTGATACTTTTGCAAGTGAAATAGCTTCCAAATTTGAAGCAAAAAAAATGATTTTGCTTACAGACGTTGATGGAATAAAAATAACCGGAAATGACAAAGAAGAACTGATATCAAAAATTTCTGCTTCCGGTTGCCGTAAACTGATAGAGACTCTTGATATCAGCAAAGGCATGATTCCCAAAGTAAATTCATGTATTGATGCTTTGTTAAACGGGGTAGAGAGGGCTCATATTTTAAACGGCAATCTTGAACATTCTATTCTGATAGAAATATTTACAGACAAAGGTATCGGAACTATGATTGTTAATGATTAAACCTCAGATATTGGGGTTTTAGATTAAAAAACATTATTCATCCAGCTAAAAAATATTTATAAATTTTAATTAAAACATAAAAGAAAACAGGGGAAATGGACTCAGAAGCAAAAGATAAAAATTTAACTAATTTAAATAGTGCCAAAACAAACATCGGCATATATGAAGAAGGAATGAAATACCTTATGAATACATATACCAGGCAGCCGGTTGTATTTGAAAAGGCGAAAATGCAGTATTTGTGGGATGTCGAGGGAAACAAATATACCGATTTTACATCGGGATATGGATGCTTGAATGTTGGACATACAAATAATGAAATAGTTGCTGCAATAAAAAAACAGGTTTCAAAAATAATACAGCCTTCAAATATTTATTTTAGCCAGCCACAGGTAATGCTGGCAAAAAAGCTGTCTGAACTCACAGGTTTTGGAGGCAAGGTTTTTTTTGCAAACAGTGGTGCTGAAGCGATAGAAGGAGCAATAAAACTTGCACGAAAGTATTCAACAGACAAATATGGCAAACATAGATATGAGATCATTTCATTTCAGAACTCTTTTCACGGAAGGACTTTTGGCGCGCTTTCAGCTACTGCGCAGACACAAAAACAAGTATTGTTCGAGCCACTTCTGCAGGGATTCAGATATGCCTTGTTTAATGACTTGAATTCTGTTGCAGATTGCATAAATTCAGATACTTGCGCTGTATTAATCGAACTTATACAGGGCGAAGGCGGTATAAATGTTTGCGACAGGGATTTCATAAAAAGTCTTGGGAAAATCTGTAAAGAAAAGGACATACTTCTTGTTATAGATGAAATACAGACAGGATTTGGAAGAACAGGCAAATTATTTGCCTATGAAAATTATGATGTTGTCCCTGATATTCTTGTGCTTGCAAAAAGCCTGGGAGGCGGTATGCCGATAGGTGCCATAATTGCAGCTGATGAGATAAACAAAGCATTTGCACCCGGGACGCATGGCTCAACATTTGGCGGAAACGCTGCATCCTGTGCAGCAGGAGTAGCAGTTCTAAATTATTTTGAAAAATATGAACTTGTCAGAAAATCTCAGGCAACAGGCCGATATTTATTATCAAAGTTAAATAAACTTAAAGAAAAATATCCAGATGTGATAAAAGCAGTAAGAGGCATGGGGTTAATGCTTGCCATAGAATTTACATCACCAATTGCAGGGGAGTTAATAAGCTCGGGGCTAAAGGAAAAACTTGTTTTAAACAAGGTATCTGATTCTACTATAAGGTTTCTGCCGCCTCTTGTAATAAATAAAAACGATATAAATAATTTAATAGCATTTTTGGAGAAAAAATTAAAAGAAAGTGATGACAGTGGAAAAGATAAAAAGAACTAAAAAAGATTTTCTGACATTGCTGGACTATTCAAAAGATGAAATTAATTATCTTTTGTGGCTTGCCGGTGAGGTAAAACAAAATAATGCCGGATATTGTGAAGTTTTAAAAAATAAAAATATTGCACTGCTTTTTGACAAACCTTCTACAAGGACAAGACTCTCTTTCGAAGTCGGAATAAACCAGCTTGGAGGTAATTGTCTCGTTCTTGATTCTAAGACCATGCAGCTGGGAAGGGGAGAAACTTACGCAGACACGGCAAAAATATTTAATGGCTATCTGGATGGTGTTGTTATAAGAACATTCAGGCAGACAGATATAGAGACTGTTGCATCTAATTGCGATATTCCGGTTATAAATGCCCTTACTGACAGTTACCACCCATGCCAGATTCTATCAGATCTTTTTACTCTCCACGAAAGAGATCTGCTCTCAAAAAAAGATTTAAAATTTGTTTATCTGGGCGATTCTAACAATGTTTTAAACAGTCTTCTAGTAGGGTTTACGAAACTGGGGATAAACATTACTGTTGGATGCCCTAAAGAGTATGAACCGGATAAAAAATTAATGGAAATGCTCGGAGAGATATCTGTAAAAAGTAAAAACAGGATAATTATTGAAAATAACGCGATGGAGGCAGTTAAAGATGCTGATGTTGTATATACGGATGTCTGGCTAAGCATGGGCGATGAAGAAAGCACGCAAAAGATATCAGATCTCAAACCTTTCCAGGTAAACAAAAAACTGTTATCTGCTGCAAAGAGCGATGTTTTGATTATGCACTGTCTACCTGCACACAGGGAGATGGAGATTACATCTGAAATGCTTGACAGTAAAAATTCAATAGTATGGGCTCAGGCAGAAAACAGGCTTTATGCACAAAAAGCACTTTTAGTACTGCTTTATTCTTAAGCAATATAATTATTTTTTTGTTAAATAATTAGTAACAGGTGAACAATTAGCTAAAAGGATCTGATCAGGAAAATGTTAAGATTAATTTAAACAAATAATTTGCAAAGAACTGAGTTATTCATCAATAACCAATTAATTTTAAAAAATAAATGGGCAATTCAAAGAGACTAAAAGAAATTGTAAATATATTAAACACCAAAAAGATTGCTTCTCAGGAGATGCTTCTGCGAGAAGTTCAGCTAAAAGGTTTTAATGTTACTCAGTCAACTATTTCGAGAGATCTTAAAGATCTAAGGCTTATTAAAAGAAGAAATCTTGATGGCGATGAATATTTTGTAATTGATAATAATGTTTTTATGGATAAAAAACCTTTAAGTTTTGAAAAACTTGTTGCAAAATTAAAGGAAAGTGTCATTTCTTTGAGAAATGCCGGTAATATCATTGTAATAAAAACACATCCGGGGGAAGCACAGGGAGTTGCAGCCTCTATTGACAGTATGAATTATTATGAAATTCTTGGAACTGTTGCCGGGGATGACAGCATAATATGTATTATTTATACCATTGAAAATACGGTCAAAATTATGGATATATTGCAAAACTTTTAGCTTTATTTTAGCAGATAATTTACAAAGACAGAGTTAACAACAGGGAGATAATTAATAATTTTTATAAAAAGAATATATTAGTGTGGCTTAATAATTTATTGAATGGAGAGGAATTTAAATGACTGAAAAATTAATTTTAGCCTATTCGGGCGGACTTGATACAACTGTAGCAATAAAGTGGCTTAAGGATAATTATGACGTTGAAGTTATTGCCGTTTTAATTAATCTGGGTCAGCCGGACAATTTAAAGGATGCTTACGACAGAGCAATTGATACCGGCGCTTCAAAAGCATTTATCATAGATGCCAGGGAAGAGTTTGTGAAAGATTACATATACCCGTCTTTAATGGCAAACGCAAGATATGAGAAAAAATATGTGCTTGCCACTGCTATCGCCAGGCCGCTTATAGCAAAAATACTTGTAGATTTTGCAAATCAGGAAAATGCGACAATGATAGCTCATGGCTGTACAGCTAAAGGCAATGACCAGGTTAGATTTGATGTGGGAATAAGAAGTCTGAATCCGGATATAAAAATAATTGCTCCAATGAGAGTGTGGAAATTATCAAGGGAAGAAGAAATAGAGTATGCCAAAAAGAATAATATAAAAATAAATGTCACTAAAAAAAGTATTTACAGTATTGATGAAAATCTGTGGGGAAGAAGTATTGAATGCGGCAACTTAGAGGATCCATGGAGCGAGCCACTGGAAGAAATATATAAATGGTCAAAAATAAATAAAGATGAAAAGGACAGCGAGTATATTGAAATAGATTTTGAAAAAGGTGTCCCTGTTTCATTAAACGGCAGCAAACTAAGCCCCGTTGATCTTATAGCTGAGCTTAACAGTATAGCAGGGCCCTATGGTATTGGCAGGATGGACATGGTTGAAAACAGGCTTATCGGGATTAAATCAAGAGAAATATATGAAGCACCGGCTGCAGAAATACTTCTGGAATCCCATAAACAGCTGGAGAGCCTGATACTAGACAGAGAACTTACGCACTATAAGTATATGATTGAGGATAAAATTTCCGAAATGATTTATTACGGACTATGGTTTACGCCTTTAATGAACTGTCTGATGAAATTCGTAACCGAAAGTCAGGAATATATATCTGGTACTGTCAGAATAAAACTTGCATATAAAAGCTTTATAGTTGCAGGAAGAAAATCGCAATATTCCATGTATGATTATAACCTTGCAACTTATGATAAAAACGATATGTTTGATCCCAAATTTTCAGAAAGTTTCATAAGAATATGGGGATATCCTTATGAAATAATGGCTCGAAAAGGCAGAAAAAATGGATAAATTATGGTCAGGCAGGATAAACAGCAGCACAAACAAAATTGCTGATGATTTTACATTTTCGCTCGAGGTAGATATTGAGCTGTACAGTCAGGATATAACAGGTAATATTGCTTATGCTGCCGGACTGTACAAAACAGGAATAATTTTAAAAGATGAATTAATCAAAATGATTGACGGTCTTTTAAAAATTAAAAGCAAAATAGAGGGGAAAAGTTTTAGCAATAGTGATTACGAAGATATTCACAGCCTGATAGAATATGAGCTTAAAAAAGAGATAGGTGAGTGTGCAGGTAAAATTCATACCGGCAGAAGCCGAAATGACCAGGTTGTGCTTGATGAAAAATTATTTTTGAAAGATGCTGTAATTTCTATAATTGATTCTATGGCTGAGCTTGAATCAGAAATAATAAAATCTGCTGAGAAAAATATTGATATTATTTTTCCTGCATATACTCACATGCAAAAAGCACAGCCTGTCCTTTTTTCTCACTATCTGCTGTCTTTTTTTGAAAAGTTTTACCGTGATATATGTAAACTTATACAAAATTTTGAAGACTGTGATTTTCTTCCACTGGGTTCAGGGGCCTGTACCGGGAGCGGATATGCAATTGATCGAAAATATCTTAGCAATTTGCTAAAATTTAAAGATCAGGGCAGAAACAGCATGGATGAGGTATCAAGCAGAGATTATTTCCAGGATTTTATTTATAGTCTTTCATGTATAATGCTCCACCTGAGCAGGTTTTGTGAAGACCTTATAATATACAATACCAATGAATTTTCTTTTATTGAGCTGTCGGATGAATTCTGTACCGGAAGCAGCATAATGCCACAAAAGAAAAATCCGGATATTCTGGAGCTTATTCGAGGTAAAAGCGCTATCGTAATAGGAAATCTGATTCAGTTTGAAGTTCTTCAAAAATCTCTGCCTTCCTCTTATAACAGAGACCTGCAGGAAGACAAAGGTATAGTTTTTAAAGCTTTCAAAGAAACCATTTCATCAGTAAATATTTTTAATGAAATTATAAAAAATATTAAAATAAACACCTCCAATATAAACAAAAACATGAAAGACGGATTTCTTGAAGCAACGGATGCCGCAGACTATCTTGTAAAAAAGGGAGAAACTTTTAGAAATGCCCATAATATAACAGGTAAAATAGTAAGGTACTGTATTGAAAAAAAGATTGGCATTAATGATTTGGGCCTGGAGTTTCTTAAAAGCCAGTCTGTATTTTTTGAAAGTGATTTTTTTGAAAACATGGATTTGGAAGCCTGCATAAATGCAAAAAAAACAGATTGCGGAACAAACAAAAAAAATGTAAAGGAGAGCATTGAATCTGCTCTATGTAAAATAAAAAAAATCAAAGTAAAAATAACTGAGTTAAAATCAAGAGTGCCTGATATTAATAAACTCATAAAGGAAGTCCAAAATGAACTGGATTGAAATTTTTAATAAAGGCATGGAATATGGCCTGAAATATGAAATAAGAAAAAATACGGCGCATATTAATATTGCTGAGCAGTATAATCTTTTCTATCCCGATTGTGCAGTTGTTTCAGGTGATAACCTCAAAGAGATAAAGGATCTTTATGTATGCATAGATGCCGATACAGCAGAAGTGCTTCTGGTTAATGAATTAATAAAGAGCGGCCTTAATATAGACGGAATACTTTCACATCATCCTGTAGGAAAAGGATGCTATCTTCTTTCCGGAGTAATTGAAATTCAAAGAGACAACTGGGTGAAATTTGGTGTAAGTAAAGCTGTTTCAGACAAACTGCTAAGGAAAATGATTTTTGAAGAAACAATTGAAGCTAAAGGGAATCAGCTTGAGGCAGAAAACGCCTGCAGAAAGTTAAATATTCCGCTAATGTGTATCCATACGCCTGTTGATAATATTATACAAAACTTTTTTGAAAGCCTCTTTGACGGTAAAAATAATTTATCTCTTGATGATGCACTTGAAATTGTAAAAAATATACCGGAATGCGCTCAGGCTTCTCTTAATGGGGACAGCCCTTTTATTGTTAATAATGACAACAAAAATAATAAAGTTATAGGAAAAATCATGGTAGATATGACTGGAGGGGTGGATCCTCCGGATGAAATTTTCCCATATCTTAAAAAAGCCGGAGTTGATACATTAATAGGCATGCATTATAACTTTGATAATATAAAAGCCATGATGAAAAGCAATATATCAGCTTTGGTTTGCGGACATATGGCCAGTGACTCTATTGGCCTTAATATATTTTGTGACAGCCTTGAGGAAAGCGGCGTCAGTATAATATCAGGCTCGGGATTTTACAGGAATAAAAGAAATGGACAGACTTGAGCTTGTTTCACCTGCTGGCAGCCCTGATCAGCTAAAAGCTGCCGTAAACGCAGGTGCGGATGCAGTTTATCTTGCCTATGAAAAGTATGGAGCCAGGGCATCTGCAGAAAATTTTGATTTGGACGGACTTGTAAATGCAGTTAAATTTGCCCATTTAAGAGGCGTAAAAGTATTTCTGGCTTTAAATACTCTTATAAAAGAAAAAGAACTCAATGAACTGATTGATTTTATTTTTCATTTATTAAAAAAAGCAAGTTTTAACGGTATTATAATTCAGGATCTTGCAGTAAAAAAAATAATAAAAGAAATATTCCCTGAAATTCCTGTTCACGCAAGCACCCAGTTAAATATTCATAATACCTGCAGTATGGAATATTTAAAAAAATCAGGTTTTAAGAGAGTTGTTCTTGCAAGAGAAATGACACTTGAGGAAATTAGTGAAATATCTTCTAAAAACATTCTTGATATTGAGATATTCGGGCATGGATCACAATGTTATTCTTATTCTGGTCAGTGTTATTTAAGTTCATTTGTCGGTGAGAGAAGCGGTAACAGAGGAAGATGCCCCCAGCCATGCAGAATGAAATACAGTCTTGTTTATAATAAAGACAAAGGCGATCAGCTAAAAAATCAGGTTCATAAATTTAAGGGCGGCGGGAAAACAGCAGAAGATTATTATTTCTTAAGCAAAAGCGATCTGATTACCATATTTCATCTTCCGGAAATAATTAATGCCGGTGTAAATGCTTTAAAACTGGAAGGAAGAATAAAAACTCCTGAGTATGTTGCCATAGTGACAAAAATATACATAAAATATATAGATTTATACTACAGCAATCCTCTTGATGAATACAAGGTTGATGAAAACGATATATACAAGCTAAAACAAATTTTTGCACGAGAAATAAATGAAGGATACTTAAAAGAAAAATTTCCCGAAAAAATAGTATCTTTAAAAAAATCAGGCAGCGTGGGAAGCAGTTTTGGGAGGATACTCAGAATAGAATCTGAAAAATCTTCAGAAAAAAATCTTATAAATATTTATATCTGGTCATCTCTAAAGTTAAATAAAAAAGATATTCTTGAAATATGGACAAAAAAAGGAAACAGCAGGATAGAAGCTGATATTTTTGAATTAATTGATGAAAAGGCTGATAAAAAACTTTACAGAATTCAGTCAAACAGCAATTTGTCATTAAATTTAAACGACAGAGTTTTTAAATACTTTGATTATGAGCTTGATAGAGAAGCTAAATCGATATATTTATCAGCTGCATCCTTAAATTCAGGGGACATATTTTTTGAGCATCCTGATTCTGGGCCGGCGAAAGAAGACAAATCAGTATATTTGCGCAGAGAAAATAATGTCTCTGACAGTGAAAACATAAGAACAGGTTATGAAACAGAAAATTATTATAAATTAAAAGCACTGTTAAAAAAACCAGACAAAGTAAAAAATATTTCAGATAATTCATCAGGTGCCAAGCCCAAAATATTAACTCCAAATTATAATTCAGTCCAGGGTAAATCTTCTGTAACTATGTTTATTCACGACAAAAATATTAATTCTGAAATTTACTTAAAAAATTTAAAAAATATTATTCTTGCCAATCAGGAAAAGCATGGAGAAGATTTCGTAAATATTAATTTGTGCTATGAAGGCTGCGCCAGTCTTTTTAAAAAGAGTGATGAAAATGAAATAAATAAAATTATAAATATTTTTAAAAATTTTGAGAACTCTTCTGCTAATTTTTATCTGATATTACCAAGCATTGCATATGACAAACAAATAAGCATAATGGAAAAAGTTATCTTAAAACTATTAAATTCAGGTATTAATAGTTTTTATGTTTCCAATTTAGGGGTCCTCCAATTATTAAACAAATTATCCCTCTGTGCTGATTTTTCAATAAACATTATTCTTGGCTATGGCCTTAATTTATTTAATAGTTTTGCCATTAGCTCCATCAGGGAGAACACTGACAGTAAAATAATCATAAAAGAGATAGTTTTATCCGCTGAATTAACATTGCAGGAATCCTGCGAAATAATTGCTGATCTTAATAAAAATGAAGAATTTCAATATGCATCGGTGAAAACCTGTTTTTCTGTTTTTGCCTATGGTTTTTATCCTGTTATGACTTCAAGAGTAAATTATAATGATATAAACCAAAGCACCAATATAGACATAAATAATTACAGCCTGACAGACAGAAAAAATTATGAATTTCACATCAGTCAGGACTACCTGTCAAATACACAAATTTTTAACTCCAAAAAACATTGCCTTCTGTTTGATATAAAGGAAATAATTTCAAACAGCATAAACGGGTTTTTAATAGACAGCGCATTTTTGGAGGAAGAAGAAATTTATAATGTCTTTAAATTGTTTATCGAAGGTCTGCTTATTGCAAAAGTACCTGATAAACTCGGATATGATGGATTAAAACCAAAAAAGTTTTCTGTGCAAAAATATGAAGCTTTTCTTTTGAAATTAGCCAAATCACCTTATCTGACAGATTATACAAAGGGTCATTTTAACAGAGAAGTAATGTAGCCTTATTAGAATAAGAATAAAATATCGGTGTAGTTTAATTACTTGAAGTTGAAGAAGAAGCACTAGTTGTGGATGTTGTAGTGGAGCTTGTAGACGATGAAGAAGTGCTGCCGGCTGCTGTAGAAGAGGTGCTGCTGCTAGAAGAAGATGCAGAAGTGGTTGAAGTAGTGTCTGCCGAGGTCGTGCTTGTGGGAGCAGGACTTTCAATAGTTATTGTTACTTTGCCTGCAAAACTAATATATGTATTTGCATCTGGAATTTGCAAAATAACTTTCCCAGTCGCGTCCGGCCCAGGTAAAATTTCAGGGACTAAACCAAAAGAAATAAGAAGCTTTACGGCATCATCTTTGACAAGGCCTATAACCGATGGAACTTTTATTCCTTTACTAACAGACAATATGACTGGTTTTGACTTGTCATATGCAGTACCTGCTGGCGGGTTTTGATTAAAAACAGTATCTTTTGCTGCAGTGTTCTGATCTTCAGTAAAGCCTATATTTGTAAAACCGGCATTATTTAATGTGGTTATGGCATAAGCTTTAGTCATTCCGATTAAATTCGGCACGGACCCGGAAGGGTTAATTCCCTTGCTGATATAGATTGTAATAAGGGTATTTGAATCAATATCTGTATCCGGAGCAGGATCCTGATTAAAAAGCATGTCCGCTGGCTGACTGCTGAAATCATAAATAACATTTGAAATGGAAAACCCTGACCCTGCGAGAATGCTTTCGGCAGTTGATTTAGTCTGTCCGATTAAATTTGGCATTTTAACAGTCTGTCTGCCCTGGCTAATAAAAATAGTAATCTGCGGATTTATATTATCAATAGCTTCTAAAACTGTTCCGGCGGGAGGATCAGTTCCAAAGACAAGATTTGCATCATATTCGTTATTAGATTCAACTGACTCATTTATATTAAAGAAGAGGCTTTGCAATATTTGCCTTGCTTCATCTGCAGACATGCCCGTTAATTCAGGAACAGTAATTTTATTGTGAATATTGCAGTATTTTGTGGGAGCCATTCCTTTGACAAAAAGTCTCGGAATGAGACTTTCCGGAGGGCACCAGTATGTTGGAAGCATTTCTGAATCTTTGCAAATCTGAATTTCACTCATAGAATTTTCGGGTGTTTTAAACTGTAGTATAGGTCTTCCTTTTAAAGCCTCTTTCATGAACTCTCCCCATATTTGAGCAGTAAAAGCACCTCCGGTTACATTTCTTTTATTGATAGGCTCCATGGCTTTATTGCTTTCCTGATATCCCATCCAGACAATTGTTGTAAGTTCCGGAGTATATCCTGCAAACCATGCATCCCTTAAATCACTTGTTGTTCCGGTTTTCCCTGCTGCAGGTCTTCCTATAGCAGCGGCTTTACCTGTTCCTTCATTAATTACTCTTTGAAGAATCTGTGTCGCCAGAAAGGCCTGTGGTTCTTCGAACACTCTTTTTGTCGAAGGACTGTTTTGAGGATCGTATTCAAATAATATATTGTCACTTGAATCGGTTATCTTTATTATGCATACAGGTTCATGGTAAACACCGCCTGACGCAATTGTTGAAAATATTTTACTTACATCTAACGGGGTTATCCCTTTTTCCAGCCCTCCCAGAGCTATTGCAGGATTATTTCCTATATCAAAAATATTTAAGCTGTTTAGAAGTTTTTCAACATTCTTTGCACCTATCTGCATAATCAGCTGGGCATATACAACATTGACTGAATGAATTGTTGCATCAATTATATTCATTGGATTAAGAGGTTCCTGAAATTTTTCACCGCCATAATTATTTATAATCCATGGTTTTGATCCTGGTATATCAATAGAAATTGGGCCATTAGGATCAAATGAAGTTTCCGGAGGTATATTTTTTATAATTGATTCCAAAAGGACCGGAACTTTAAATACTGAGCCAGGCTGCCTTTTACCCTGGGTGGCAATATTAAATTTGCTTACAGAATAGTCTTTGCCGCCTACAATTGCGTATATATAACCATTGTTTGAGTCTACGGAAATCAGCGAATACGAAGGTCCTATAGGCTCTTTAAATACTTTTTTAAAAGAATTTTCAGCCTTGACCTGCAAATCCTTGTCAAGTGTTGTGTAAATCCTGAGGCCCCCTTTAAAAACATCAAAATCAGTAAATTTCTTGTCATAAAGCTGCTGTTTGACATAATCTATAAAAAATGGAGCAAATCTGTTTTCTTCCAGGCCTGGTACATCGGTATCAGTATTTAATATTATTGGGTCTTCCATCGCATAGCTATATTGGTCATCATTAATAAATCCCTGTTCTTTCATAAGGCTTAAGGCAACAGATCTTCTGTTAACCGCGTTTTTGAGGCTGTTAAAAGGGGAG
>CAYNMO010000004.1:26947-29437 GCA_964398155.1 uncultured Actinomycetota bacterium
ATAGTCCGGCAAGTAAAGCTGACTGCGAAATACTTAAATCCTTTGCACTTATTCCAAAATAAGTTTGTGCAGCTTTTTCTATTCCATAAGAGCCTGATCCAAAATTTACTGTATTAAGATACATTTCAAGTATTTTGTCTTTTGTATAGTTTCTCTCAATCTGTATCGCTACAAGCGCTTCGTTTATTTTCCTTCTTAATGTTTTCTCGGGGCTGAAATAAACATTCTTAACGTATTGCTGAGTAATTGTGCTGGCTCCCTGAGAATAATCTTTAGTCCTTATGTCATTAATTAAAGCACCTATTATTCTTTGATAATCAACGCCACTGTGAAGATAAAATCTTTTGTCTTCAACTGCCACGACTGCATTTTTTATATTCTGAGACATTTTGTCAAAAGTAATTATCTCCCTGTTTTCAGTAGCATGAAATTCAGTCAGAAGGCTTCCATCTATGGCATATACCTTTGAGGTCTCAGCAATAAGAGAAGGTGTAAGATTTTCAAGTTTTGGAACTGTATTGTAATAATAGATCGCAATCAGACCGCCAGATAATAACACAAGACAGACTGCAACGATAAAGGCAATCAGAAAACCCAGAAAGCATCCTTTTACTGATTTTCTTTTTTTATCTGACTTATTAATTATATTTATTTTATTTTGATTTTTCATATTACTGCTAGCGGAATTTTCTGCTGATTCCATTTTTTTCCTTACAAGCTATTATTTAAAATACTACAGAAAGAATCTTTTTTTTCTTTTTTAAATATATCTAAAAGATTATATTTTAATGATAAACATTATTTTATCACTTTAAAAAAAATAATGTTTATCCAAACTGTTTTATAATGCAAAAATAAAAAATAAAAACAATGATATTAAATTATTATTTAAAATATTAGAATTATGGCATTATTTTAAGGGGATTTAAGGTGTAATATTTTTACTAAAAGTAATCATTATAATTTATGGAAATTAGATATTGCTTGTGTTAGTATTGTAATGATTTTTTAATGGTTTTCTATTGATAAAGGAATTCAGACAAGATAATGATTGAAAAAGACCTTAATAAACACCTGGACTATATTTTAAAAGGGACAGAAGACGTCCTTTTGCTTGATGAGCTAAAGAAGCTTGTTGCTGATTCTATAAATGATAACAGACCTCTGACTGTAAAAATGGGGCTTGATCCTACCTCACCCGATATTCATCTGGGACATACGGTAGTACTTACAAAGCTCAGACAATTTCAGGATATGGGACATAATGCCGTATTAATTATAGGTGACTATACTGCAAGAGTAGGGGATCCGTCGGGACGATCTGTCTTAAGGCCAAGGCTTAGCCCCCAAGAAATTGAAGAAAATGCACAAACATATATGTCTCAGGCATTTAAGATCCTGGACAAGTCAAAGACTGAAGTCGTAAAGAATTCTGACTGGCTCGCACCTTTAAAGTTTGCTGAAGTATTAAATATTACTTCAAGATTTACTATTGCAAGAATGCTTGAAAGGGATGATTTCAAAAAAAGATTTTCTTCTAATCAGCCAATAACAATAATGGAACTTCTTTATCCATTGATGCAGGCTTATGATTCAGTATCAATAAAGGCTGATATTGAATTAGGAGGTACTGATCAGCGATTTAACTTGCTGATGGGAAGGGAGCTCCAGAAAGAATATGGACAAAAGCCTCAGATCGCCATTACAATGCCTATTCTTGTTGGTCTGGACGGGACAAATAAAATGAGTAAAAGTCTTGGAAACTATATTGGTGTAAGTGAACACCCATACGAGATTTTTGGCAAAGTAATGTCTATCCCTGACAAAATCATGATTGATTATTTTAATTTGCTTACACTTCTTACCAAAGAAGAGATTTCAAATATAAAAGAAAATATTGAAAACGGAAGTCTTAATCCTTCAATAGCCAAAAGAAAACTTGCTGTAAAAATTATAGAAAATTTATACGACAGTGCTTCTGCGGAAGACGCAGAAAGTAATTTTAATAGAATTTTTAAAGACAAAGAAGCGCCTGAGAACATTGATGAATTTGTTATTTACAAAAAAGATTACCCTTTCGGGAAAATAAAGGCTGTTTCTTTGCTTGTATCAAGTTTGCTTTGCTCTTCAAATGGTGATGCAAAAAGGGTAATTGAACAGGGTGGTCTAAAAATTGGCAGCAACAGAGTGACAGATATAAACATGGAAATAAACCTGGAAGATATAAACTCTGAAATAGTTCAAAAAGGGAGGCGGTATTTTTTAAAAATTATAGTTAAATAAATGACTCAGCATTATTTTTTTTTTGAAGATTTGTATTTATTGAATATAAAAAATGTTTTAAATTAGCAGAATTAGCAGACTTTGCAAGAATCACAATAAAGCTGCTTTAAAAATAATAATTTATCGATTTAGGGAGGCTGAAATAGTGTTAATAACCCGAAAGAAATTTTTACAGGTCTTTTCCGGTTCAATTGCCGGTCTTGCTTT
>CAYNMO010000004.1:29447-34329 GCA_964398155.1 uncultured Actinomycetota bacterium
GCTTCCCAAGCTTCTTGGAGCTGCCGATGTTAAAAACGGGAAAGGCAGACTGCCTATTGTATGGTTTCAGGGGCAAAACTGTTCAGGATGTCCGGTAAGCTTTATAAATACGGAGTATCCAAGCGCAGACGAAGTCCTAATTGAAGTAATTACTTTGGAATATAATCCAACAATTATGGCTGGCACAGGCGATGTTGCAGTTGCTGTACTTGAAAGAATGGCTTCTGAAGAAAAAGGAAAGTTTATCCTTGTAGTAGATGGCAGTATTCCAATTGAAGCAGAGGGGAATTACTGTAATGTAGGAGAAATTAACGGAAAATCAGTGACGGCTCTTGAGTGGATGCAGATACTTGGTAATGCAGCCATGGCAGTGGTTGCAGTAGGAACCTGCGCAACCTGGGGAGGAATACCGGCTGCACCTCCAAACCCCACAAAAGCAATGGCAGCAAGAGATATAATAAAAAACAAACCAATTATAAATATTCCCGGATGTCCTCCTCACCCGGACTGGATAATAGGTACTCTGGTTCATGTATTAAAATACGGGATACCAGCACTGGATGATCTCGGAAGACCGGTAATATTCTTTGGTCCTGACAAAGTCATTCATGATAATTGTGAATTAAGGCAGTATTTTGATGCTGGTCAGTTTGCAAAAGATTTTGGCGAAAAAGGCTGTCTTTATGAACTTGGTTGTAAAGGACCTATTGCTCATTGTGATGCTGCGACCAGGGGTTGGAACAGTGGAGTAAACTGGTGCAACAGATCAGGAGGTCCATGCCTTGGCTGTACTGAACCAACATTTCCAGGTGGTACAGGATCAGGTTTATATGAAAAACTTCCCGCAGTCCAGGTTCCGGGTCTTTCAGAAATAAATGCCAATGCAAATACAATAGGAATAGCTCTTGGTGGTGCTGTCGGAGTCGCAATCGCAGGACATGCTGTTGCAAGAGCAATCAGCAATAAAAAGTTCAACAAAAAAACCGCTCAAAAAGAAAATATTAAAGAATCTGATGCTGACAATGCTGCAGAACAAACAAATACCGAAGGGGAGGGAAAATAAATGGCAGAAACCATTGTTATTGACCCATTAACAAGGATTGAGGGACATTTAAAAATTGAAATAAAAGTTGAAAACGGAAAAGTAATTGATGCTTTCAGCTCTGGTGAAATGTTTAGGGGCATAGAAATTATATTAAGAGACAGAAGCCCCGAAGATGCTCCGATGATTGTGCAGAGAATATGCGGAGTTTGTCCTCAAATACATGGGACAGGTTCGGTATTTGCTCTGGACGAAGCATTTAATGCAGTTCCACCAAAAAATGGTCGTCTAATCAGAAATTTAATGCTTAGCGCCAATTTTTTACAATCACACATACTTCACTTTTATCTGTTATCAGCTCTTGATTTTGTAGATATAACCGCGATTCTTGGTTATAAAGGGATGGATTCAAAATTAATAAAAGTAAAAGAATGGGTTCAGGCTGATATCGATGCAGGGAAAAAAGATGCAGGTGCACCTTTTCTTCCGAGATATGAAGGCGATTTTTATATAAAAGACAATGATTTAAACATTCATGGCATTGCAAGCTATTTAAAGGCCATAGAAATGAGAAGAAAGTGCCAGGAAATGCTGGCAATATTTGGAGGTAAAATGCCTCATTGTCAGACTCTTGTTGGCGGGGGAGTGGCATGCAGACCCACAATTGATAATCTGACTGCATTCAGGTCAAGACTTTCAGAAATAAAAACATTTATAGAAAAAACATATATTCCTGATGTTATTGCAGTAGCAAAACAATATACTGATTATTTTACTATAGGAAAAGGTGTCGGAAATTTTATGTGCTACGGAGGTTTTCCAGAAAATGATCCTAAGACCGAGTGGTTTTTACCACAGGGTCTTTTGATTGATGGCAAAATGGAAAAATTTAATCCTGATAACATTGCTGAATTTGTAAAATTTTCCAAATATTCTTCACCTACAGGATTAAATCCTTATGATGGACAGACAGTTCCTGATTATAAAAAAGATGGAGCGTATTCCTGGCTGAAATCTCCAAGATATAATGGAAAAGTAGTAGAAGTAGGTCCATTGGCAAGAATGCTTCTGGCATATTTAAATAAATCAGACAGCAACATAACTGCTCTTATAGACGGAGCACTTAATGCTTTGGGAGCAGGCCCGGAGGCTTTGAATTCAACTCTTGGCAGGCATGCAGCCAGAGCACTGGAAGCAAAAGCGCTTGCAGACAGAATGGAAGGCTGGATTGATGAAATTGATTTAAACGGACCAGTCCACACCAAATACACTATCCCTCAAAAATCAAAGGGTAAAGGTCTTACTGAAGGCCCGAGAGGCGCACTTGGCCATTGGATTACAATTGATAATTATAAAATTTCAAATTATCAGGCAGTAGTTCCTACTACCTGGAATGGTTCTCCAAGAGATGACAATGGTGTTTTGGGCCCTTTTGAGCAGGCATTGATAGGTACACCTGTTTCAGACATTAAAAATCCAATTGAACCTGCAAGAGTCATAAGATCATTTGATCCTTGTCTTGCATGTGCAGTTCATGTAATAGATGTTGAAGATGACAAAGTATATAAATTTAAAATTTAACTAAAATTTTATGGTTTTAAGGAGAATTTATGGAAGAAACAAAGGCCCTGCCTGTAAAAAAAATTAATGGTGCTACTTTTGTTTTTAAGCACACCATTGTAACCAGAATAATGCACACTGTTCATCTGATTGCAATGGTTGTATTGATACTGACAGGATTTTATATTTATGCTCCGACAACTTTCAGAATTTTTCCGGACATGAATACTGCAAGATACATACACTTTATATTTATGTATGTAATAGGATGGACCATGGTTTATAAAATATATTATTCACTTGTCACGGGAGAGATTAAAGAACTGATATTTAGATGGCGTGACCTGCTTGAAATGCCTGCTCTTATTAAATATTATGTATATGATATTTTTACTCATGCTCCTAAAAAAGATTACGGCAAATATAACCCCGGACAGCGTATGATTTATACTATGTGGCCACTGCTGATGCTGGCTCAGGGAATTACAGGAATAGCAATGTATTTTACTACAAGATGGGCTGTTTTTAATAATCTTTTTGGCGGACTTCAAAATATCAAGTTCATTCACTTTATAATATGCTGGCTCTTTACAATAACAGTTTTGGCCCATCTCTATCTTGGCTCTACAGGACCAAAAGTCATGGATTTTTATAAATCAGTTATTACGGGCTGGGAAAAACATGTAGAAAAGAAGAAGTAATTTTTTAGTTTTATTCTTTTTTGGATAACCGATAGAGAAGTTTGTTTTTTATGTGTGAGCACAGACAGTATTAATTGTATTAAGAAATTTTTTATATTATATATTATTTTTAATCACCAAAATATTTTTAAATGAATCTTGTAATTGGCCTCGGAAATATTCTTTTAACTGATGAAGGCATAGGCATTCATGTTTTAAGAGAGCTTAAAAAAAGAAACACAATGCCGAATACTGAATTTGTGGATTTAGGCACTTCATCTTTGGATTTGGAATATTTTATCAGAGAAGATACTGAAAAAATGGTTGTTATTGACTGCATTAAAGTATTCGGAAGCGAACCAGGTGCAATTTATAAGATTTCTCTGGATGATCTAAAGAAAAAAAGAAGTGCAGAGTATTCCCTGCATCAGCTTGAGTTTATAGACTCCATAAATCTGATTTCATTATTATCAAAAGTGCCCAAAACAATAATATTTGGAATTACACCTTCAGATATGCAAAGCCTTTCATTAAATTTATCAGATTCACTTAATGTGCAGTTTGAAACCATTTGCAGGAAAATTGAAAAAGAAATATTGATTTTTTTTGGCTTTAAATTCGTAGATATAAACAAATTATAAAATATCAGCCCATGTTTTAATCGCAGGACAGCTTAAAGCTGGGTTATTTACATTTAACTAATTATTTCGGGGTAAATAATCAGGCAAAAGCCAAATAGAGAAATTTTTTGCATAATTTAAACAAATAATTCTGGAAAACCTGGCTATTTAGTATGGACTAATTAGGCAAAACCCGGCTCATAATTATAAATTATTAATTACACAAAGGATCTTTTTAAAAACAAATGCATGAATTTTCAATCACAAGTTCAATCATAGATATTTTAAAAAACACAATAAAAGACAGAGAGAAAAAGAAAATTAAAAAAATAAATTTTCTTGTGAACTCTTATGGTGGAACAGAGCCCGAATCAATAAAATTCTATTATGAATTCCTGACTAAAGAGGACCCCGATTTAAGAGATGCAAAGTTAATATTTAAAAAAGAAAAAATAAAAATCAAATGCAGCAGCTGCGGTGAGAGTTTTGAAGTTTTTAAGCTTTTTATAAAATGCCCCAAGTGCACCAGCACATCCCTTTCAGTAATATTCCCAGAGGATATAATAATCAAATCCATAGAAATTTAAAATTACCTGGAATTATTTCAGTATTATTACTATCAGCATCTCATGTTGGTGCATGGTTTGACATAAATCAATACTTCTAGTGACGAATAGTTTGACATTAGTGAGAAATGAAATCATGTTCTTGACTAAAATCAATCTTAAAGTTAAAATTACTGTAATATTTTTTAAATTATTGTCTGGTTTTTTATTTTTGTACTAATTCGTAAACATATCTGGGATTATTATATTAGATTTTAGATATATATTTATATCTTGGGTTTTTAAATATTAAGTAAATATTGTTAAAATTATTAAAATTATTTTTTTTAAATTGGATTAAATATTAATGTCTGGAACTGTTAATATTAAATTAAAAAATAAAAAACTTTAATAATTAAAGTATAAGTCTTAAAA
>CAYNMO010000005.1:0-2973 GCA_964398155.1 uncultured Actinomycetota bacterium
TCACAGAAAACATGACAAGGCAGTCAATAGTCCCATCAGCAAAAGTAATAGAGAAAAAGATACTAAGTGATTATTCAGAATATCATAAAAAATTAAACCTTGCTGAAGGCGAGGAGATTTTAAAAATCAAAAGAATAAGATATGGCGACGGAGTTCCTTTATTAATAGATAACAGATATATAGCTCTTAAATATTTTCCGGGTATAGAAAATTTGGATGTCGGCAAATCGATATATGAAATATATGAATCTTTTGGAGTAAGAATTGCTCATTCTAAACAAATTTTAAGGTTGTCTTTTCTGGATGAAGAAAGCGCCAGATTACTTAATTGTAAAAAGAACGATACTGCAATATATATCGAGGGAACTTTATCTTCAGAAAATTTTAACCTTATCGAGTACGAAGAAGATTTATGGGCCGGTGCTGTTTTCAGTTTCTATGTGGAGTCAACGCTGTAATTATTTTTTCTATTTATAATTAGTTTGTTTAAGTGGTAACGAACAAATTATTTTGTTATAAATATGTTATCAATATTTATAAAGGGGTAATAAAGCATCAGGAGGTGAGTATTAGCTTGAAGGTTCATATTCCCCAGTGCAGGAAATGTTTTAAAAGTTTATTAAAAAAAAGATATAAAAAAGGGCTAAAATGAAAAAAATAATTATAGCTATAGTAGTTGTATGTATTGCAGCTACAATGATGCTTGTTGGTGTCAGCTGTTCAACAGCAGCAGCAACAACAGCAGCAGCAGCTGATGCAACAACAGCAGCAGCTGAAACAACAGCAGCAGCAGCAGCAGCAGCTGAAACAACAGCAACACCTGTAGCTGCCAAAGAATTAAAGATCGTTCACATTCCTAAGGTTGTACACCCATGGTTTGAGATTGTCCAGGTTGGTGCAGAGGCAATGGCAAAATATCTTACAGAAAATACAAATACAAAAGTATCTGTAGAATATATCGCTCCTGCAACAGCAGATGTTGCTGAACAGAACAATATTATGCAGCAGGCTGTAGCAAAAGGTATTACAAGTATATTCATTGATCCACTTGACGAACAAGGCAACAAGCAGGTATTTGATGAAGTCAGGGCAAAAGGAGTTCTTATTTCTGTATATGACTGCAGCCCGTTTGGAGACTATACATCAGTTGCAGCATCAGCTGTAGATTCAGCAACATATGAATTGAAAAGACTTATGACTCTTATTGGTGAAAAAGGTAAAGTTGCAGTAATGCAGGGAATGCCTACAGCACCAAGCCACAAACAGAGATATGAAGTATTGCTTGAACTACTAAAGGCTTATCCTAATGTTACTGTTGTTGACGGTGGAGTAGACAATGACGATATGGAAACAGCTAGACAGCAGGCATCTGCAACAATTGCAGCTAACCCTGATCTAGTAGGATATCTTGGCTGCGACGCAGCATTCCCAGTTGGTACAGCACAGGCTATTAAAGAAGCTGGTAAAGTAGGACAGATTCAGTGTGTTGGTCTTGGCGAAATGGTTTCTATACTTGACTATGTAAAAGAAGGCGTTCTTGAATCAACAGTATATGTAGCTCCTGATCAGCAGGGTGCATATTCCGTTATGCTTCACTACATGGCAAATGCAGGATTCTATACACAGGGAATTCAGATTCCTAAATTTATTGATATCGGTTGTTCATATATTGACAAAACAAACGTTGATACATACCTAGCCAAGTTTAAAAAATAAACTGATGGCAAAGGAAGTAGTTTGTTATAGTTTAATTTAGTGTTTTTAAAGCTGGAATGTCTCAAAGAGGCATTCCAGCTTTATAGAATTTATTTTAGAAGATAAGCTCTGAAAGGTATTATTTTTAGATTGTTAAAATATTGTTTATAATTTTGGGACAAGATATATAAAGAACAAGCTATTAGTTGTAAAATTAATTTTATTTTTTATTAATGTAAGCTAATTAGTAAATCTACAAAGAAAGATTTAAAAATGAGCGACCAGAATGTATTAGTACTTACAAATGTTACTAAAGTATATCCCGGAGTTGTTGCACTGAAAAATGTTGACATAACCTTTACTCGCGGGAAAGTACATTGTCTTATGGGTGAAAATGGTGCTGGTAAAAGTACCGTTGCTAGGATATTGACAGGGTTGCGTTTACCGGATGAAGGTGAAGTTTTTATTGACGGGAAGGATGCAGTTAAAGACAGAAGAGCTTTTAAAAAAGTGGCCTATGTTCCCCAGGAGCTTGATCTTTTCAGGCATATGACTGTGGCTGAAAATCTTTTTATGCCATTTTCGAAAACTGGTAAAAGAGGAATTTTTGTCAATACTGCAAAACTAAATAAAGCAGCAATACCCTATTTGGAAAAGTTTCATATTACGGCCAAACCTAGTGATCTCGTTGAAGACATATCAGTATCTGAGCAGCAGCTTTTACAGATAGCGCGAGCCACAGTTGACGCGCTTGCTGAAGTAATCATGCTTGATGAACCAACAACAAGCCTTGGGCTGCAGGACATAGAACGTTTATTTAAAGTTATCAGGCAATTAAAGACGGAAAATAAAGCTGTTATTTTTATCTCTCATAAAATTGAAGAGATTTTTGCAATAGGGGATGAAATAACTGTACTTGCAAACGGCGAAAAAGTCGGCAATTCTGCAATTAAAGATATTACAATTCCTGAAGTAATGAAGCTAATGACCGGACGGGATATCGATTTAAGTATGACTTTTTATCCGGAGAAAGTAACCGAAGAAGTGCTGTTGGAAGTTGATAATTTATCAGGAGAGAGATTTTCAGGAATTTCTTTTAATTTGAAAAAAGGTGAAATATTAGGTTTTGCAGGATTGATTGGAGCAGGCAGGTCCGAACTTTTGCAGACTATTTATGGATATCTGGCTTCCTATAAAGGAAGCGTAAAAATGAATGGAAAACCCATGAGACTGGGTAGTATCAGCCGCTCTGTTAAGAATGGAATAGTCTACCTTCCT